>DRAE01000063.1 GCA_011041895.1 Candidatus Bathyarchaeota archaeon | reverse complement strand
GTTTAAAGGCTCTAAGCTATATTGCACATGCTCTCTATTTGACTGGTTAGACGACCTAACCTATATCCTTGCAGATAAGCTAAAGAGAAAAGTTGAATTAATTAACTTCACTGAGGGAGGACACTATTACACTGCTCAATACAAAGTGTACAGTTAAATCGTTTTAATATACAGCTATATCCGTCTAAATTGATATTTAGATAAAAGCATTATAAAAAATGAAATGCTGAGAATAACAAAAGTATCTTTCCTAATAATCATTCTAGTATGCTCATTTTCCGCATACTCTATTTCATGGACAAGTTATGGCGACTCTGCTGAAACGGTGCTTCCATTAAATGTATTGACTATAATTGAAAACAATGAGCATAGTCTATGGGATGAATTTGCAATGCTATCTCTCATACCGTACGTAGTATTTCACGAAAATAATGCAGTCTACGTGTCTCCTATAGTATATGATTGCAACAACCTCCCCACTCAATATCTCCTAGAGGATTGGTTAAACTACTGTTCACAATATGGAGGGCTTGATACTCTTTTAACTGTAGGAAATATCTCACATATTCATTCAATGCCGGCAAACCATGTTATAAGCTTTAAACTAGAAGACCCTCTTACATTTTCGCTTGATGTAGCTGAAAAACTGTGGACATACTCGGATGAAGCTGTCATAGCCTTAATCAATGAAATAGCCTTTAATGACTCAAGCTCTGAGATCATGTTTTCCGGATCCCTAACTTCTCCTGTACTGGAAACTGAATTTGATACCCCAGTTACAGATCTAGCTTCATTTACAATTGATAGGATAGATGGTTACCCAGGCTGCCACCTGTCCGTCGACTCCGGAGATGCATTTTCCATAGTTGAAGTTTTAATGAGAACTAAGCTTGGAAACGTGGAGCAACTGTTCCTTGAATGGCTTCCTCATGTGGGCATAAAGAATGACACATTCTTCATATTCGTGCCGGGAATAAGTGTCAGTGCAGCGATTAAAACTTATCCTAAGTCAAGTTCTCATGTGAAAGTTACATACTTTCCAGGAAAGATACACTATATACTTGTCAACTCATCTCCATCATACATACATGCAACATTGAAATGGAGTGGGGAGAATACATCTCTTAAGCTTTACTTGATATCCCCTGATGGATACATCTATTCTTCGTCGAGTGAAGTCTCTGAGGGACTCCATGTGCTAAAGGCTGTTGGAGTAAAAACCGGAAAGTGGGCTCTCGTAGTAGTTAAAACATCAAATTATGGAATAGCAAATTACACGATAGAGGTTTCCATTGGAAATCACCAGCGCCAACTAGGATGCATGCTTGAAACAGCAGCCAATGCGGCTGTGCTAGCGTCTAAGCTCCATGCACCGTTAATTTTAGCCGACATAAACTCCTCGAGAATAATTGATGAGCTTAGAAGACTACACGTCGAAAAAGTTTACCTGCTAGGGATAAACGATGATAGAGTTGTTCAATTCCATGAATGGTTAATAAACAGTGGCTTTATAGTTGAAGTACTTTCCTCCTTGAAATCTATTAGAGAAATGCTTGGAGCATCTGGATGTACAATGTTTTCCTATTTTGAGAATCCAAGTGAATTTGCACCAGCTGCTCTAATATCTGCATTTCACAATTTTACAGTGTTAGCTCTTGGAAGCTCCCATTGCGAAGAACATGACGACATTTATTACATTGCTAAAATGATCTGGGGATGGCTGCTTCACTCATCAGACACCTATCACGGTCATAAGGAGTTAATTTGTCCATATCCAAGCTATGAAATATCCTCCCTATGGATGACGAAACTCTACGATAAAACAGTTGAAATGCTTATTGACAGATTAGGCTTTGAAGTGAGAAAAGTCATAATATCATCCAGTAGGTACGACATTACAGCGGCACTTGACAGAAGCTTAGCTGGATCCCTTATTGTAGGTAGAATGATAGGCTTAGACCACATAAGCCGTACAGTATTCATCTCCAGGAATATGCTAAGCAGATTCATTGCAACTCTCAACATGCGAAACATGATCTCAGCAACCTTCACAACATATGCTAAGATCAACTGGTCAGAAGGTTCTCCCAAGATTGAATACACTCCTGATTCATTGAAGACTTTAATCGAGAGAAGCTGCTATGAGCTTGAGGCTCACACTCATCTACCTAACATAGTTTCATCACTTGAAAATGGCTCATGCATGTGGATATATCTTGGCCACGGAATGGGTGGAAGTGGTTTTGGCTTCTTTAAGCCCGACGTCTGGAGAGGATATGAGAAAGGAGGTTCAGTTGAGAATCCGGATGCAAACTTTGATGGATTTGTTGACTCAAGCGATAATGAAGAACATTATTACTATTGTAGTATATATGATTTCAATGCTTCGATAGGCAACCTCCACTCCATGGTATTTATCTCATATGGGTGCGTAAGTGGGGCGTGGGAAGTTCCAACTATTTTCCTACAGCATGGTGCTTCAGCTATCATGGCCTCAGTTACAACAGCATACGCCTTTTTTGCAGACAAAGTCATATATGCCATGGTAAAGTACATGGTGATCGGTAAGAAATTTGGTGAAGCATTCCGTTATGTGATAAGAGAATATTGTGCCGTCTACGGCAAGAAAATGTCGGGCTTTGTTTATACTTCATGGTATATCCTCATGGGAGACATTGATTTAACCCTATACCCCCGTGGATACTCCTCATGTAAGCCAGTTCTCCTAAGTGAGGTATACGATACTGAAAAACCAAGGATACTGCAGTTCAGTTACCGGGTGATCACCGAAAATAATTCCCTACAGATAACTGTAAAGGCCACGGATAACAAGGGTATCAAAACCGTAGTAATGTATTATAGTTTTGATAATAGCTCTTGGAATAAGGTAGAAATGCAATTCATTGGAAACTCAACTTACACCTGCACAATTAAACTAAACAATGCTAGGACAGTTTACATCTACGTTGAAGCAGTAGATTTCTTCTTAAATGTTGAGAGAACAGCTGTAAAGGAAATACATCTAGAAAGTGCCTACAACCTACAGCTGATACTTGTCATACTGTTCTTACCATGTATAGCCATCCTTGTGGCAGTCATCGTTTACAGGAAGTGTTTATGCAAAGTATCATAGATATTCCAAACTAGATAGTATTTCTAAACTAAATTCAGTTGGCATAGGGTGGTTTGAATGAGGAGTGCATATGTTCTAACATTTCTGGCATTGTCCGTTATTCTAGTACACGCACCATATGCTTCCGCATCCTCTATGATTGCTAACAAAGTTAACATTGTACCACTAAG
>DRAE01000144.1 GCA_011041895.1 Candidatus Bathyarchaeota archaeon | reverse complement strand
GCTTGGAAGCAAAGCTGCTTCATACTTGTAGCCATTGGTTGGACGAAAGACGGCAATCACACACTATTCTATCAAGGTCGCCTTCCCTTCACTAGTGAAGGAGGCTTTAGACCCAGAATATGCATAGACGGCGAGTACTTACAAAATCTCCCGATATTCAAGGGAGGAATGTATTATCGCCCCAATGGAGTACCTGAGGAAGGCTTACCATATCCAACAGTCTACGTTAGAAGCCCGAGTGGCTATGTGGAGGGTCTCTCCTACGATGTAGAGGGAGGTAGATGGATTCACATCATAAGACCGCCTAGTGGCGTGTCGAAAGAGAAAAGCTTAAAACTATATCTCGTGGGCAAAGCTCTAGGAGTACCATTCTGGATGGGACCCATGGAGGGACCATACATAGTCCACGGTGCCTACAGTAAAGTTAAGGACATAGATATATGGGGTGGCTTCTGGGTTTCAGGCACGTTCGAGGCCAACCTAACAGCACCGGGTAAAGGAACCTACACCTTTTATGGTCACTTCATCTTTGATAGAGCCATACACCGTATCTACTACCGTGGCTCAGCATCCGGAACTGGACCTATGAGAGGTCCAACAGGGGGTGTCCTAGCCTTCTCCTGCATTATCATATTCCACGAGGATTTCTACATCATGATAGCACACAGTGACAACCCAACGCCAGCGGACTTCCCCAAGTTCCAACACCAGGGACGAATCAACTTCCCCCACAGAAATGCTAGTTTCACATTCAACGAATTCACATTGGAGAGCCTTGGCAATCCTCTTCAACCAGATGGCTTTAAACTATATGGTCCATTTGAAAATGGTTACGTAAACTTAACTGGTCATGTAGTAGCCTATTGGCCACCTAAGGGCTGGTACGTGATTACGGGAACTTGGTGGGATCCACAAGCTAAACACGATTGGGGAAGAGCTTTCATAAGCTGGGAGGGCACAATAAAGCTCGGAGATGAAACTATAAATGTTTCAAATGCCATGAGCGTAGGCGAGTTTACCAGAGTTGTAAGCTCAAGCTCTCAGACAAAGACAGCCTCCGAGAGCAACATAGGGTTAAACACCGAATTGGCAGATGCAAGATGGACATGCCCAATGCAATACCCAATATCAATGATCTCAACATCCGATGAAAGACCTCTACAAGTACAAAGAAAGTATCAGAGTGCATTCCTCCAATCAAAGCTAAAAACTCCGTGACAGATCAAAGAAGGCTACATACTACCCTACACTTCATTTTTATTTAAAATCTTTGAAGAGCTACATGCACCAGCCCCTGCAACGTCATTTAACATACTTTAACAGTCATTCGCTCATCTATCCAATAGAATGTTTTGAATATTTCAGAAACTATGCTTACCGTTAAGATTTACTCCGATAATAACAGAGAAGTTGCAGGAAGCATTTAATCTCTCATAAGATCACATCCATAGTGACAATTAATATAGCTCCCAATAAACCACTTCACTAATCTATGCACTTTATCTAATGGAGATGCCGGCTTTTTGACACTTGTACTCAATTACCTTAACAAAGAATTTATACAGCAAACCTAGAATGGGTTTATACCATTTATCTCTGAAAGTGTCATCTATAAGTGAGTAAACCCATCTTATATCATGTCTTAGACATTTCACTAACAATTCCAGATAGACCCCACTTGGCTTTTCAAGTTTAAACCAGTCTTTATCTTTTAGTCTTCCCATGGGCACAAAATAAAGTGGAACTATGAGACTCTTTATATCCTTTAGATCTTCGACAAGCTCTATCGTCTTTATAATGTCATCCTCCGTCTCCCCAGGAACGCCTACAATCAATGTGCATGCTGGAACTAGACCATTATCATGCATTAACCCCATTCCCATACGTACAACATCAGGCCATTCCTCAGCTTTAAATGGATGCGCCTTTGCAGGCATGATCTTCTTAGCTAACCTCGGTGAACCCGTCTCGATGCCAATTTCAGCGCCCCACCACGGTTGCTTTTGCTTAATTATCTCTGCGATAGTTTCGAAGAGTTTTGGTTTAGCTGCAACAGCTGAGAGTGAACAGTGGCTCCATCCGATTCCTTCACATTTTTTGACGACCATTTCATGTAGCTTAATCAGCTTCTTATCCTTCGGTATAGTGTTTGACGAACCATATAACATAACGTCTTCGGCATGGAGACATGCACCGGAAGTATAGCCGCTTTCAACGTTTACACTTATCTCCCGCATTATTTTCTCATAGGGATACCAGCGCAGCGGTCTCAGAGTCACACTACAAAACTTGCACTTTCGTGGACATCCTCGCCCTATCTCGATTAAACCACATATGGATGGAGCCTTAATCTCCGGTATCTCATCTATGCTCGGCACCTCTTCTGGGCTTACCTCATAATATTTTGGCAAATCCTCCCCGTTTAAAGCTGCTCGAACAATTTTCCCAATAACCCTCTCTGCTTCCCCATCAATTATGCAATCTATTCCATATTTCTTCACGAAATCCGGTCTATACAAAAACTGCCAAACACCTGATCCACCAACAATGATTTTAACGCCTCTCTTCTTAGCCTTTCTGATAGCTGGTTTTTCCATTAATAGGCGAAAGTGTTTAGCTAGAAAAGGCTCCTTCTTAAGTACAGCTGCAAAAGTGCTTGAAGCAGGCCCGAATCCAAAGGGATCCATAACATGAATCCCTAAAACCTTGCAGTCGTCAATATACTTGTCCAAGTGATCTGGATCAACTGTTAGAACATCGATTCCCTCTTTTATAAGTTGAGCCTCCACCTTCCTTAATCCATAGGGAGCCGCTACTGGAATTCCATTTTTTGTCTTGATCGGTGGGAAGAACAACCAACTATAAAGCCAATCTGGAATAACGTTTGGAGGTGCACATGTGCCGAAACCAACAAAGATATGATGGTGATAGTCACTCATCAATGTTCTATCGGCGGTTAATATTACCTCAGCCACAGTATATCACCACAGCCATACTACATGTTTAAGACAATCTTAATATTTTAATTCTGATATATTTTAACTTTCAAAATAATTAACTTTAAGCTTTAACTTTAACTTTACAAGGTGTAATATAGCCTCAATAGAGCCAATAATACACCTCCACATAATTGAGCACATAGAGCCTCCAGAAGCCTATGGAGAAACTTAATACAATAGCATAAGACTACTTAACCTTCTCAAGTATAATTGCTGGGCAAATTCTAGTAACCCCTTTCACCCTCTTCATCTTCTCCACAACTTCCACCAGCTCACCAGTATCCTTCAACCAACACTCAGCCAATAT
>DRAE01000040.1 GCA_011041895.1 Candidatus Bathyarchaeota archaeon | reverse complement strand
TATTCAGTTAGTGAATAAACATGAGGTTTATAGACAGAGAGGATGAAATCAAGCTTCTCGAGGAAGCTAGAGAGCTTTCAAAGAGAAAACTATATTCAGTATGCATCTTCGGTCCTAGAAGAGTCGGGAAGACAAGACTAGTACTTGAGTTTATCAGAGACACCGATCTCTACTTCTTCGTAAACAAGGATAAAACCTCTGAATCTCTTCTCCACGAATTTCAGGAAACTCTAAGGGAAAGAAACATTATAGGTGAGTTAGAGGTCATTGACGACTGGGACAAATTCTTCAAGGTAATCTTCGAAAGATTCAATGGAGTCATAGTCTTTGACGAGTTCCAGAACTTCAAGTTCGTTGATCCCAGCGTGTTCAGTACGCTACAGAAATTTATTGACTTATACGAGAACAGAAGAAATCTCCTAATCATATTCTGTGGCTCACTCATAGGATTAGTGAAAAAAGTGTTCTCTAGAAAAGAGCCCCTATATGGTAGAGTTAAGAGAAGGCTTAGATTAAGGCCTCTGAGCATATCTGGCGTATATGAGATGTGCAAAGAGTTAAAGTTAAGCTTTGAGACAATGCTAAAACTATACTCAATATTCGGAGGATTTCCAAGATACTACGTGGCAATAGAGGACGAAAACCTTGAGGGGAAACCCTTTGAAGAGATAATCGAAAAATTCTTCCTCGTGGAAAATGCCATGTTCGAGGATGAAGTAAACATGATACTCTCAATAGAATTTGGGAAAAGAAAGGGACTATACTATGATATACTGTGTGCCGTGGCTACTGGATGTAGAAGAATCAGCGAGATCGCTTCTTTCCTGCAGCGTAGACAAACAAGCATCACTAGACAGTTAAACGAGCTCATAAGAGAATTTGAGTATCTAACATATGAGGAACAGATTCTAGGAAAGAAAAGGCTATTGAAAATCTCGCATCCATTGATAAACTTCTGGATGCGCTTCTTTTACAGAAACTATTCGCTATATGTGCAAAGAAACCCCACTTTCATTGCAAAGATTAAACGTGAAATAAATGCCTATCTAGGAGAGAGATTCGAGGAAATCTGTAGAGAACTTTTCCCCAAATTGGCTCCGATGAAATATACAAAGATTGGAAAACATTGGGGAAAATCTCCTTTAGACGGAAGCACATATGAAATCGACATACTTGCCATCAATGAGAAAACAAACGAGATTCTATTTGCTGAATGCAAATGGGCTGAAAATGTAGATGCTGAAAAAATCGTTAAGAAGCTTGCAAAAATAGCAGAGTATGTTCGATGGAATGTTGATGACCGCATAGAACATTTTGCAGTGTTTGCAAAAAGCTTTTCCAAACGCCTGAAAGACTTTGATGGAAGAAAGGTCTTCTGTTACAGTCTAAGAGACTTAGAGAGGGCGCTCGTGAAAACACGTAGTACTGGAAGTTAGTTTTGTTCTCCTAAAAGTTATATATTCGTAGCCGTTAAATGGTCTTTGAATGATGTGTATTCCCGGCTCTGATATGTGAAGAGAAGGCATTTAACTGATTTTCATTCTCTTTAAAACCTGAACCAGGACATAGCCTAGCATACCGATTGATATTGCTGATCCTATGAATATGGTTGCCCATCCAATGTAAATTGGAAACGAGAACAGTATGGGGAGATAGGTTCCAACGATAAAGGTTACTATGAGCGTTGCCACGATACAGGCAAGCTTCTCATTTTTCCTAAGTCTGTAGGCTGCATAGCTTGCAGCAAAGTTTGCAATTGATCCAAAAATGACGTCTATGAAAACAAGTCCTGGAACTGGCGAGATGATATTTGCAAGAGCGCATCCGATGGTAACTCCAATAACCGCGGGGAAGCCAAAAATTATAGATAATGGTATAAGTGCATCAGAAACCCTAACCTGAACTATTCCATAGCTTATAGGTGCCAAAGCCACAGTTAATACTGCGTACACTACCGTGAATGCAAGTGTAATGGTGAGTTCTCTGGCTTTCAAAGTGCTCACCTGCATCTGCAGTATATAGTCTCTATACTTATGAGCTTACATATATATAGCTTATGTAGAATACTTTTGAATGGGTCACCTTATGTCGGAGGAAGTTAAGGAAGCCCCTACACGCGTCTATGGTGTCGCTATAGCGTGGATCGTTGTCTATGGTGCATTGATTGGTGTAACGTCGCTTGTTCCACTATTCCCTTATGTTGGAGGCGGAGGATATCTTCCCTTAGCAGTAGCATTTGCAGCAATGGCCCCACTAATAATGGGGCCAGCAGGGATAATTGCAGCATTTTTCGGCGGATTAATAGGAATGTTCATAGCTCCAGCAGCGTATCCGCTTGGCTTACTTGATGCCATACTAACGGCAACGCTGCCAGCAGTCTTTGTAACTCTCACAGCAAACAATAACAGATTCTGGTACATTACCATAATAGTATTCATTGGAATGGGAATATGGTTCTGGACATTCCCATTCTACATTCCCGGAGAAGCTGCAGGATTCACTCCCCCACCACAGCCATACTATACGATAATAACTGCATGGTACTGGATCCCATGGCTCATCATAATGGGCTCACCATTCGGAATAAAACTGATTCCAAAATGGGCTAGAGAAGAGACTGGCACAAAGAAGTATGCTGCAGTATTCCTGATAATACTCTCAGGGCTAATGGTGTGGGCAATTCCATGGTTCCTGCCATACTGGTATCTCTTTGGATACGCTGGAACGCTGGGAGCGGCGGTGGCAACAGCGTACTCTTGGTGGTTCCCGGCGTTAAGTGTAGTTATAACCATAATAACAATTCCAATACTTGAAGGTCTTAGAAGAAGTGGCTTACCAAGGATTCCAATGGCTCTTTGGTAAAATCCTCTCCCTTTTTCTTTTAATGGAGAGGAGATAAGCTTGAGCGAGACCATAGCACTGGTAGAGAATGTATCATTCAAATACGAGGGCTCAGACACATATGCCCTTAACAACGTCAGCTTCAAAGTTCACAGAGGCGAACTACTGGCAATAATGGGCCCAAATGGAGCTGGGAAAACAACTCTATGCTACCTCTTAAGTGGAATCATACCCAACATTTACGGAGGAACTAGAAAGGGAAAAGTGAGAGTTCTTGAACTAGATCCATGGGACTACCCAATATACGAAACTGCTAAAACTGTTGGAATACTGTTACAAGACCCCGAAGCCCAACTAATAATGCCAAGCGTATTCGCGGAACTCGCATTTGGGCCAGCAAACCTAGGAGTTCCAAAGGACGAAATATTGAGAAGAATAAGGGAAACTTTGAAGATAATTGGCCTAGAAGGATTC
>DRAE01000129.1 GCA_011041895.1 Candidatus Bathyarchaeota archaeon | reverse complement strand
TCGTAGTATGCTTTCTGAACGTGCTTATCCCATTTAGGGTTTCCAATATCGAGCAACGTTATTGGAGCTGAGGGGCCTATGGGCTGCACGTCATCGTCTAAAATAAAGCTTCTAAATGGCTTTCTTTTCAATAGCATATCAGCGTAAACTGGGGACTCTGAGAGAGCAAGCTCCATTGTTGCATCCATGAGGGGGCCTTCAAATTTCTTGACGTGCACCTTAAATTTTCCCCTTACAAGCTTGAACCTGTAATCAACTATTTCATCGATTGAAAGGTTAAGCCACTTCTCCGGGAAGTCATATATAGATGTATTTCCTCTTAATGGAGGAACTAATGGTCCAGCATAGACATATGGGTAACCTATCCTACCTATGAAAACCGAGGGAGGAGAATCTCCCTCCACATGCTCTTTATCATAGCCGTAGCGGTTTCGGAGATAAGCGTATATCTGTGAGAGAAGAGGACATCGCCTCTTGCCACATAGCATTTTAGAGCCTTTACAGGCAACACAGAGGCTTCCCTTCGGAACATGGAATAGAAGCTGTTTTTCATAATTTAAATCCTTTGCAACTTTTGAACTTTCTATTATATGTTCTAGCCATGGAAGCTTTTTACTGACTACTTTAACTATTCTAGGCTTTTTCCTCATCTTATCGAGGATAATTTTCTAACTATGCTATAAATTACCTCAAATCCACCTTGAGCCTTTATTGCAAATATACCCGTTAACGCAACTGCTAACACGGAGAACCCTGTTACAACTCTACTTGAGAGAGTGGATCCAATTATATGGGTCTTATACAGAGTTAATTTGCATTCTTTACCCCAGAGCAAAACATGTTCCCTTGTTTGAGAGAATGCTCCTCCCAAGGGGTTTATAGGGGAGTATAATAGCCTGGTTTTACATATAAGTTCTCCGTTAGCGTCAAGTTGCATAACATGACTTGATGTAAGTATTAGAATCGAGTTGTCAAGTATCCTAACATCTAGCACATCTTCCACGATAGATCTAGCCCACAGTTTATTGCCTTCGGGTATCTTATATGCTTCAAGCATACCATCATAGGAGAGCGTTATGAGAAGCTGTGGCATTGAGAGGCAGAATCTGATCTCATGTCCAAGGTTCATCCTCATTATAGGGGAGCCATCCAGTGTAATTACATTAACATTATCTCTAGAGGCCACGCTAACATACTTGTTACATATGTGAATAAATGATGGGTAATATGGCAATTCGATTTCCCAGTATATCTGGGAGTTTCTGAGCATTATAGCTGAATAATAGAATTTCCCGGCTATACATGAGAGGCTTGTGAAACACATCAAGGTTGAATTTAAAATCGCAATTTTCATTAGGCGCCTATTCATCAACGTAGCTATAATGTATGTTTCTCCGTCGATCAGCCGTAATTTAATAACTTTGCCCGAATCTGTAACCATGAAAAGGGATGAACCATATAATTCAGAGTCCGTTACAACACCCACTATATTTGTATCCCAGAGTAGTGATCCCTTATACGAGAAAGCTGAAATGTTTGTGTTAAATATGCCTGGTGATATGCATATTAGTACGTTATAAGGATCCGAAAACTGAAACATCTTTCCCGGTATGTACACAAGCCAGTCTGGTTCGGAGCTTTTAAAGGATACCTGTGTAAGTATTGGAGCAAAGCTTCCAGAAATTGAAATTATGAGCATAAAAGCAGCCATAATTGACGTAGAAACCATTCTTCTTGTGGCTGCTCTATGTTTTCTTCTTTCAAGCCTCGCACCTATAAGTAGTTCAAAGCATGCCATTAGAGCAAAAATAATTGATATCATGAACATTATCCTAGTTGGCAACAGTACTGTGAGAAAGCCAAACATGTGCTCGAGAAATATAACTGTCACAAAGTTTACTGACAATAGAGCGACTACAAAGATAATGGCTCCTGCAATCGACTTGATATATGCAGCTTCATGATAGCCTCTACATGCATCCTTGAAACTTGACCAGCAAAGTAAGGTAAGCATGATTATGAACAGTGTATTTGCAAGAAATAATGGTAGAATCACATACGACTCATGCGGGGAGATTATTACTCCAAGTGAGAATATGAGTGATAAGAGACTATATATCACAGCCATTCGATAATGTGTAACCACAGTTAATCGCCCGTTACTTTTCAGAGCATCGACTCAAAATAAATAATGTTTAAAAAGAAAATATTGAAAAATGCGTGAGAATTATAGTCTATGTATATGATCAAGCTTACAAGGGGCTTAGAAGAGTATCTTGAAGTTCTCTATAAGCTCAAGCTTAAGGGAAAGAAAGTTTTTAGAATAAGTGAGATTGCAAGGATGACTAACGTGAGCATGGCAAGCGTGAGTAGTGCCATTAAAAGACTGCATGAACTTGGAATGGTGAAATATGAGAGGTACGGATACGTGGAGCTAACTAAGGCTGGAGAAAAATATGCTAAGAAAATGTATGAAAGTGAAATTTTAATCTTCAAGTTTTTGCATGAGATCCTTGGAGTATCAAAAAATGTTGCGTTAGAGGATGCTTGCAAGATTGAACACGACTTATCAAATGAAACATTGGAGAAACTTGAGAAGTTTATTAGGAAAATACTGGGGGGTAATAAATGAATGATGCACAGACTATGTTAAGGAATACCACATTAGTTGTACATGCAGGGGGGAGAGGAACTAGGCTTAGACCCTATACGTTAACAATTCCTAAGCCATTGCTTAAAGTAGGCTTACAGAGGAAGCCTCTAATATGCTATGTCATCATGCCGTTCGTATTTCATGGAATTAGAAGATGCATTGTGACGATAAGGGAGAGAAGTAGTAAAGCTTTGAGGAAGCTTATCAGATATGTTAATGAAGGAGACATCGTGAGCGATACAAATGATTTACTGAACAGTTTTGGATGTGACAGAGACTTTGAGGCAGAGATACTGGATGAAGGTGAGAAAAGTCTTGGCAGAGGGGGCGTTATTAAAAAGGGATTTGAGGATGGAGTACTTGATCTCAGGAAGCCTATTATATCTATGAATGGATGCGATGTTGCAAGAGTTAATGTAATGGACTTAGCTGAAAAGCATTTTGAAAACGTGAAAAATGGATTTTACGTGACTAATGTGCTTGCAAGTGGATTCTATGCTCCAGGCGGGATTGCAGAGGTAGATGATAGAAGAGTGACTAAGTTCATTGAGAAGCCTCCTGTGTATGCATGGTTTAACACCGGGATATTCTACATGGATTCGGCGTCTTTCAGGTATATAATGGAGATAAGCAAATTTCCACAGAACTTGGAGGATAAGATTATTCCAAGACTTGTAGAGCTTGGAAAGGTTGCAGCTTATAG
>DRAE01000061.1 GCA_011041895.1 Candidatus Bathyarchaeota archaeon | reverse complement strand
ATCAATTCCATTGTAGCAGGGGTCATAGCAACTATTCTACACTCCTTCAAGCTATCCATTAAGCCATAAATATGGTCATTATGAGCATGCGTCACTACTCTACAATGTATCTTGTAATGCTGATCGCATGCAACATCCTCTCCAAGTATAACTGCCCCGCACCTTTCTATTCTTGCAATATTAATTATTTCATCGAAGCTTCTCCGAGTCAATTTAAGCCTCCTATCAATGCTAAATTTAATCAAGAGTTAATGAATTAAGAAGATTGCATTCACGGAGCTAAAATAATGCCATATGACCCCTTCGTCAAGTTAAAGCGAATTCAAAGAATAGTATGCAAAGGCATCAAGAGAAAATATTATCGCTTCAGATCTGGAAAATGGTATGGTGGAATAGCCACAGCCGACTGCTGCGGCTGTATACTGAAATGCATCTTCTGCTGGAGCGACTATCCAAGAGATAACCCGGATAAAGTTGGGAAATTCTACTCTCCTGAGAGCGTTTTTAAAAGACTATATTCAATAGCGTTAGCAAAACGATACTCTCTTGTAAGGGTAAGTGGTAATGAGCCAACTGTGCATAAACAGCATTTAATCGAGCTCATAAGACTTTTTGACGAGAGAACGGATTTGACATTCATGCTAGAAACCTCGGGAATAATACTTGGAAACGATGAGGACTTTGTAAAGCAACTATCAAATTTTAAGAACTTGCATGTAAGAGTCAGTTTAAAGGGTGCCGATCACGAGGAATTCCAAATGCTTACGGGAGCCGATGGGAAGTTTTTCGAGTACCAGTTGAAGTCACTTGAACTTCTAGAAAAGTATGGAGTATCTTATCATCCAGCTCTCATGATATCGTTTTCAACGAAACGCTCACTGAGATACTTGGTGGAGAGACTGTATGAGATCAACAAGGAGCTTCCACAACGTATAGAAACAGAGGTCGCCATCCTTTACCCGCATGTTATAGAGAGGCTTAGAAGCAAGCATTTAAGAGTGACGATCGCTGTTACAAAGGATGGCAAGGTAATCAAGGATAAGCAGTTCTAACCTTATTTATATCAAATTAACTACTAACTATTATTAAGGTAGGTGTGAAAATGTCCGTGTTTAAGATAGGAGAGACAATGACACTGCTGGGAGACATACTGAAAGACATAGACGCAGCCATAAGATACCTCAGAGCAATACTACTACTGTACTCTTTACTGTACCACTATAGAATGCACAAGCTACTTGAGAAAGAGGATGTTAGAAAGGCAGTCGAAGAATACGAGAAAACTAGGAAACTTGTAGTAGATACTTTCTCGAAGATAAAGGTGACAGATTTACTCCTATAAACCTCCTCCCTTATTTTTATTTAATTTAAACTCCCAAGCTTCAAAGGGGGTTTAAATTGAAGAAACTCTACGAGACATATGACCCATTAAAACTTGAAAAGAAAATTTTCTCATGGTGGAAAGAAAACAAGATTTTCGAGAAAACAGTTGAGCGTAGGAGGGGAGGGCCTATATTCAGATTTCTAGAGGGCCCTCCAACAGCTAACGGATACATGCACGTAGGCCATGCAAGGGGCAGGACAATAAAGGACATTATTTTAAGATTCAAGACAATGCAGGGCTATGATGTGTGGAGGAAAGCTGGATGGGACTGTCAAGGTCTACCAGTAGAGGTTGAGGTCGAGGAAAAGCTTGGAGTGAAATCGAAAAAGGAGATATATGAAAAAATAGGATGCGAAAAATTTGTTAAAGAATGTAACAAGCTAGTAGACTACTACATAAGCCACTGGAGAGAAGCCTCCGAGAGACTTGGCCTGTGGTTAGACTATGATGCAGCATATGAAACTAGGAGAAACGAGTACATTGAACATGTATGGCATACACTTAAAATAGCCTATGAAAAGGGTCTACTAGTGCAAGACTTCAAGGTTCTCCCCTATTGCCCCAGATGCCAGACTCCACTTTCCGGACATGAGGCTGGGAGCAATTACGATGAGGTTGAAGACCCATCCATTTACGTAAAGTTTAAGGTTAGAGGACATGAAAATCTTTTCATAGTCATATGGACGACGACGCCATGGACTCTCCCAGGAAATGAAGCTGTTTGTGTTCACCCAGACTATAGATATGCTTATGTGAAGGTTGGAAACGAAACATGGATAATAGCTAGGGATCTCGTTGAAAAAGCCATGGAAAAGATAGGCGTGGAAAACTACGAGATTATAAAAGAGGTTTACGGCGAAGACCTTGAAGGAATGAAGTATGATCACCCGTTAAAGGATGAAGTTCCATGGCATAAAGAGCATGATGAAGGTTTTCTACACAGCGTAATCTGTGGAATGCATGTTACTCTTGAGGAGGGTACTGGTTGTGTACATACAGCTCCTGGCCATGGTCCCGAAGACTTTGAAGTTGGAAGAGAGTATGGGCTACCTATATTCTGCCCCGTAAACGAGGAGGGCCGCTTCACAGTGGAAGCTGGAAAATACAAGGGCATGTACATTAAAGACGCTGATTCAGTCATCATAGAAGACCTGAGGAAGAAGGGACTCTTGCTCTATAGTGGCAAAATAAAACACGCATATCCACTCTGCTGGAGATGCGATACACCACTCATGTACATAGCCGATAAAAATCAGTGGTTTCTTAGAGTGGAGCCACTTAGAAAAACAATGCTAAGTGAAAATGAGAAAGTCTATTGGAAACCTGCATGGGCTGGACATGGAAGGTTCAGAAACTGGCTTGAAAGCTCCAAGGACTGGTGTATATCAAGGTCAAGAATATGGGGTTCGCCATTAAATGTGTGGATATGTGAAAAATGTGGAAACATGGAGGTTATAGGCTCCATTAAAGAACTAAAAGAAAAGGCTATATCACTTCCCGAGAAACTTGACCTACACATACCATACATTGACAAGGTAAAGATTAGATGCAGCAAATGTGGAGGAGAGGCTAAGAGAGTGCCATATGTGCTTGACTGCTGGCTTGACTCAGGAGTTGCACATACTGCTTCAATAGATGCATTGAGAAACCCAGAGCTGTTCGAAAAACTGTTCCCATACGACTTTATAACTGAAGCCGTTGATCAAACTAGAGGATGGTTTTACACTCTTCTCTTCACATCTGTTCTACTCTATGGCAAGACACCGTTCAAGAGTGTTTTAAATCAGGGACTGGTGCTCGATGAACATGGAGTAAAGATGTCAAAATCGCGAGGAAACGTGATATGGGCAATGGATGCCATGAACAAACTTGGAGCAGATACCCTAAGACTGTACCTCATGGAAAAGGCATCGGCATGGGATGCCCTATGCTTCGACTTCAAAGAGGCAATGTCAGTTACACAGAAAAAGCTTAGAATACTGTGGAACATATT
>DRAE01000060.1 GCA_011041895.1 Candidatus Bathyarchaeota archaeon | reverse complement strand
TGACCATCCTCTGGCCATGTAGTACTCGTCTAGCATTTTCCGTAATTCGCTTGGCTTCACATAGCTTCCCTTTGATGGACCTTCTGGTATTGGATCATGCATTATCCTATATGGTAGCGTATCATCTTTTCTTGTAAAGCCTTGCTTGATATTGAATGCTCTCTGGATGTTGTATATTCTCTCTCCAACGGTCATTAGATATGCGGTGTCAACATTGAATCCTGTTATGGCATTGACTATCTCAGGTAATTTTTCTGCAAAGAATATGTGCCTTGAGAACTTGCATAGTCCAAGTGCATCATATAAGGCCATTAGGTCTTCATGAACCTTAACCTCGTATCCCTTGTTCTCCGCTGAGAGTCTGTCAATGTTCTCGAACTTCCACCATTTTCCTACGAGCTCTGTACCGTATATGCATGCTGTTAAGTGGCATGCTCCTCTAGTTGAGACAGCTACGGCAAGGGCCATTCCCTTTATTCCTCTGACGTCGTATGCTGGAAGCTCGAGCCCCTTAACATGTATGGCAAACCTTGATGAACCTTTCCCAAGTTTTCGGGCAGCTTTTCTGACACCGTCTGCAAGTAGTTTCCCAAGCTTTCCTTTTCTATAAGCTATTGCTTCGATGGCCTTTAGCATAGCCTCCCCGTTTCCGAATTTGAGCTCTATTCCATCCGTGTCCTCTTTTGTAAGTAGACCTTTTTCATAGCATTCCATCGCCCATCCAATAGTTACCCCAGCTGATATGCCGTCGAGACCGTATAGGTCGCATAGTAGATGAGCCTTTGCAACCGTTTCAATGTCGTCTACGCCACATGCTCCTCCAAGCGAATATAGTGTCTCATACTCTGGTCCTTCAACTATGAGATCCCTTGACTTGAACACTTTACCACATGGCTTGACACATGATGGGCATGCTCTGTTTCTTACAGAGTACTTTGGAACCCAGTAATATGGGTCTAAAGGCATCTTTTCTCCTTCTTTTAGCTTGGCGTATGCATCCTTGAAGAAGCCTTCTTGGAAGTTCTTAACTGGGAAAGTTCCTCTTTCCCTGTTCATCCAGTCAATGAACTCTGCTGTTCCCCAGTTCACATCCCATTCATATGCTGGATGAGTTACACACTCCTTATATATCTTTGGAAGCATTTCTAGGAGTTTATCTGGATCATATGGTATAAGATCCTTTGAGCCTCTTACAGCGATGGCCTTTATCTTTTTAGCTCCCATTATTGCTCCTAATCCAGTTCTTCCAGCTTGTCTTTCCTCGCAGTCGATGCATGAAATCAGTGACAGGTTTTCTCCAGCTGGCCCTATCACAGCTGTGGCTACAGTTTTATCGCCTATCTCCTCTTTCAAGCGCTCCTCGGTTTCTCTTGTTGATAAACCCCATAGATCCTCTGCTTTCCTAAATTCTACTCGGTCATCATCTATGAAGATGTATATTGGTTTTCTGCATCTTCCCTGTATGACTACAGTATCGTATCCAGCGTATTTAAGAGCGGGCCCTATTCTTCCCCCTGCAACAGATCTTGAAAATCCTCCGGTTAGTGGAGACTTTGACGCGAACACCACCTTTGAAAACGTTGGGACACCGAATCCAGTTAGGAGTCCAGGTGATATTATTATTGGATTTCTCGCGTCAAATGCATCAACCTTCTCCTTAAGTAGATCATATAGGATCCTCGTTGCAAACCCTATTCCGCCAAGATATTTTCTGGCAAAGCTTTCCTTTACGTCGACGACCTTATGCTTTTTCTTTGAAATGTCTATATACAGAATTTTTCCAGCATATCCGGGTAGCTTAACCATATGTTATCGCCTCCGCACTACAGTATTTTACACATTGTGGATCTCCCATGCATAAGTCGCACTTGATAGCCTTCTTGGTTACTGGATCTATCCATATTGCCTTAAATGGACATGCCTCCACACATTTTCCACATCCAGTACATTTCTCGCTGTCTACGATTGGAATGTTAAGCTTCTCATGAATGTAGATTGCATTTACTGGACAGGCTTTTACACACGCTGGATCCTCACATTGCATGCATACAATTATCTTGAAGTCAAAGTTCTTCTCCTTAACTATGCGTATTCTTGATCTCTTGGGGTTTACGACTTTTTCATGCACCATTGTGCATACGCTGACACACATTTCACAGCCGGTGCATTTGGCAGGGTTTATTTTTAGTTTTGGTCTTGGCATTTAGCAACCTCCAAAGTTTACATTATATAGTATTCGAGTTTGGCTTTTTAATGGTAATCTCCTCAATTTTTAATTGAGCATCATGGATTACAGTAACATCATTAAACACTACTCTTCTAGGGAGGTTAGGCAGGAGATTATAGAGTACTGTCGCGAAAGGTGGATTGGGTTAAGCTGTGAAGAAAGAGATTCACACGGCAGAAACATTATCATTAGATATCGTAGGGGTAGGGAGCCTTTGAAAATATCCAGCATTGATGACTTCGACAGAGTCTTTAAGATGTTTTCCAAGTATAGGCCTAGAACTGTTTATGCTACTATATACAGGTATTATAGGCTTGAAGATTTGAGGGATATTTACTTGGATTCAAATATGAAGCGTGTTGAACCTGTATGGGATATCGATAATACTGTTGACAAGCTTGAGGCCTCAAAGAGAGCTGTGGAGATTATAGTTAGGGAGCTTGAGAAAGAGGGAATATCATCGGTGTATGTAAAGTTTAGCGGGAATGGGTTTCATGTTCACCTTCATGAAAGAGCAATTTCCGAGAGTATATGTAGGAGATATGGGTGTCTGAACATCGCATATGCAATCGTAGAGTTTATTCGTATGAAAATAGGGTTTAAATTAAATGAGGTCAAGAGAAAGTTTGAAAGTTACCAGCTTAAGGTTGAGAACGTCATTGATAGACAGAGAATGTTTACTGCCCCGTTGAGTCTTCACAGAGAACATGATAGAGTATGTGTCTGTATAGATCCGAGCGAGATATCTGATTTCAGCATCGAGTACTCTGAGATTGGGAAATATAGACATTGGAGTAAATGGAAGGAAAACTTTAAAGATGGGGAGGCTGATAAGCTAGCTGTCAAAGCTGTCAAAAGGATAGGGCCTTACCCTAGAAGGTATAGACCTAGGCTAAAAAGAGAAGATGTGAAAGAGCTGGCCTTAAAACTTATTTATGGGGAGAATTATTGAGTAGCCTCTGCCTCAGAGAGAGCTTCCTTGACCTTTTCCTCTAGATTTGGAATCTCGTATTTTCTGTAGGCTTCGATCTCTAGTTTGTCCCAATGCCATTTTATGGTTCCGTTGTCTATGGTGTATGGTATTCTTACTCTTACCACGTCCCTTTTGTCTAAGTTTAACTTCTCTATTAGGATTTTAAATAATGTGGCATTCAAGTTTCCCATAGCCTTCGCAACCTCAGTCTTCTC
>DRAE01000025.1 GCA_011041895.1 Candidatus Bathyarchaeota archaeon | reverse complement strand
GACTCTGGGGTCAAGATTCTCTGAAACAATAAAAATGTCATATTTTTCAGAGTTTTGAAGTAGATCCCATGCAACCCACTTTCCAATGCTATAGTCTTTGAGCAATTCATCTCTTATGTTGTCGGGATCGCCCCTATAGTCTTTAATGGTTTTTTGCATGTTCCTATTTCCTATCCCATCTATGCAATCTGCTACAAGTATAAGTGTGCCTCCCTCAACTAAGACTCGTGAAGAATATCTTATGGATCTCTCAGCTTGATACAAGTTAATATCATGAGGAAAGCCCCCAGCTGAGACTATTACAAGCTCAGCTTTATCCTTGAGCGGAATCTTATACATTTCATCGGTAACTGGAACACCGCATCTATGAGCTTTCACAAAATGCCCTGAAAATACTCCAACTGGTTCACCTCTGTAGTTTAACGGTACATTTATTGAGAAGTGATATCCCAAAATCTCCGCTGCCTCCTCCATGTCCATTCTAGCGGGATTTCCATCTGCTATTCCCGGCAGTGATCTTTCATCTAGAGACAGGATATGATTTTTCTTAATCGCCTTTTCAGAGGCTACTCCTGGGAGAATTATCTTTCCTCCGCCAGTATATCCAGCGAAATCATGTATTCCCAGATACGATACTCCAATTATGAGATCTGATTCACATACAAACTTGTTTATTTCAACGGGAGTCCCTCTGCTTGTCTCACCGATGAATATGAGCCTGCTCTGGTCATGAGGCTCATGATCCATGACCCTGTATTGTTCAACGATTTTCTCACCTATCATTTGAATCCATTCGCTTCTGCTATGTCTCCTATGTAGGCCGCGTGCGAATATGATCGTGATATTATTGTTCTTAATGCCATGCTTGGCAAGGTATGTGATTAAGATAGTCAGGATCTCCTTTTTTGGCCCTGGCCTAGTTATGTCTTCGACCAGTAGGCATATACTTGCATTTGGTTTAAGGAGTTCATGTAGAGGTGGACATCCTATCGGTGATTCAATTGAGCTAATTAGGTTATCTTTCAAATTTATTCCTGGAGTATATCTTGGATTTATGATGTATTCTTCTGAGGAGAAATTCTTTGATAGAGTAATGTGGGATTTACCTATTGGGATCACGGTCATGGGAGGATCCGTAAGATAACTGTTTTTAACATGTTTGTCATGGTTTCCCATAGGATTTTACTCCAGAAGAGTTTTGTGTATATGCTTAGGATGAAGAGTGAGATTATGAATGCTAGAAATATTACATCTTCTCTATGGAATGATATGTCTTCCATGAATGTTCTCTTGACGGGAGCTCCGAATGCCCTTGTCTCTATTGCGATTTGCATGTCATGAGCTTTTCTGAGAAGCAGAAGAACCACGGGTGTCACTATTGGAATATACGCCTTGAACGCTTTCTTAAATATGTTCATTCGGTCTATGTCGAATGCACGTAGTTTCTGAGCTTCCACTGCAGTATTCCATGTTTCTTGTATTAGTGGAACTGAGCGCATTCCAGCTACGAATATGAATGAGAACTTGAATGGAACCTTTATCCTTGTAAGGGATTCCATTAGCCTCATGTAGGATGTGGTCATTGTTAAGAGCGGTAGCACTGAAAGAGCAGTTATTACCCTTAGGGACACCATTATTCCAAACATTAGCCCTTCGTACGTGAATTCTCCGATATCCGCTCCTCCAGGAATCTTGTAGTGTCCTATTGTGAATAGCACAGTTGTTCCTCTGTACATGAACCCTTGAATGATTGTGATGAAGATTATTATTCCCATGAGGAGTTTTACAAGGCCCATGAAGTATCTTATGCTTATTTTACCTATTCTCCAGAAGCATAATGCTATCGCCAGCCATATCAGGAGTATGATTATATCTTCAGTAAAGGTTGATAGGAAGACCAGAGCGAGTGTCAGGATAGTGTATGCAAGTTTACTTAGTGGATTCAGTCGATGTACAAATGATTCTCTTCTAATGTATTCAACAACTCTCATTTAAACCGCCTCTAGTGGATGGAGTTAAAACCTCGAGCATCTCCTCCACAGTCATCACTTCTGGGCTAACATTATACTTAGATAGACTCTGTGCAAACCTTGTTATCTGCGGTGGCTTTAGGAAGGCTTCTCTGAGTACATCATGCATTTGAAACACTTTTCTCGTTGGAGCATCGGCAATGATTTTTCCATTAGCCATTACGATCGCTCTTTTAGCGTATTTGGCTATGAGGTCCATGTCATGGCTGATCATTATTATGGTACTACCATATTCCTCGTGAACCTTCTTGGCTAGCTCTGCAAGCATGTACCTGCCCCTGTAGTCTTGGGCTGTTGTTGGCTCATCCATGATGATTACTTCTGGCCTCATAGCCACGACAACTGCCACTGCAAGTTTTCTGCGGTCGCCGAAGCTTAATGCGAAGGGGTATTTGTCTCTCTTTTCATATAATCCAACGAATTTTAGGGATTCCTCAACACGTTTCTTAATTTCCTCTTCATTTAATCCAATGTTTTTGAGTCCGAAAGCAATCTCCTCTTCGCATGACAGGGAAAAAAGCTGGTAGTCAGGGTTCTGGAGTATCAGCCCTATTCTCCTCGCCAGTTCTCCAACGGTGTACTTTGACAAATCCTCGCCGTGAAAGTAAATTTTCCCTTTAGTTGGTCTGAGAAGGCCAACTATATTTTTGACAAGTGTCGTTTTCCCCGAGCCATTTTGACCGATTATGCCTATAAAGTCTCCCTTATATATTGTCAGGTTAATGTCTTTTAGCGCCGTGACTGGCGGCTCTCCTGGATATACATAGGTTAGATTTTTTACCTCGATTATTGGCTCTTTTTCCCCGCCTCTTTCAGCGATGCCGTATTCAAGCGATTTTATATCAAGAACCTTTTTCCTGATGAGCTTTTCAGCTATGCTTACAGCATCTTTGAGAAAGATGGGAATCTTAGAAACCTTTACTCCTCTCTTGGATATTTCATGGAAATATCTTGAATAATCTATAGACTTTACCCCAACTTCTTCAAGTAGCTCAATATCTGACAAAACTTTTTCTGGGGGGCCTTGTGCAACTACTTTTCCATCGTTTAGGATTATCACATTGTCTGCTAGCTTTGCAACCTCCTCTGTTTTATGTGATGTTAGGATTATGGTTTTGCCCATCTCCTTTAGCTTTTTAATGGCACTAAATACTTCAGTTGTTCCAATCGGGTCAAGTTGAGAAGTTGGCTCATCTAGGACTATCAGCTCCTGCATCATGGTCAATATTGCCCCTAGAGCAACCCTTTGTTTTTGGCCCCCTGAAAGCTCTCTTGGATGCCTGTCTTCGAATCCTTCTAGGCCAATTATCTTCAAAGTTTCCCTTATTCTTCTCAATATTTCGTCCTTTGGAACTCCTAGGTTTGCTGGCCCAAATGCGAGTTCCGCGAATACGCTTGGCATTATTAGTTG
>DRAE01000012.1 GCA_011041895.1 Candidatus Bathyarchaeota archaeon | reverse complement strand
TTTATCCACGTATATGGTTGCATTGGCGTAAACTATGTCCACTCCACCTTTTCCATCGCTGAAAACTATTTTGAGCATATAGCCTCCATCTTCTATATTTTGTGTTGGTATTAGAACAGAGTGAAGTTTCCACTGTGAACTTTCCCTGAAAGTTTTTTCATATACTTTTCTCCATATAAGCGAGTCGTTGCTGATGTAGAACCTGTAAGTTACGGTATCATTGTCAAGGTCTCTGCTTCGCCATGTTACATTTAGATATTCTCTGTAGTAAATTTTCCCGCTTAATCCTAGTAGTTTAACCTCTGGAACGTTCGTCGTCATATTTTGACCTACGTAGTATGCCTCAAGGAATAGGGGCCATAGGCAATCCTTTGAGAATGATAGCTGAGAATAGAGGTTACGGAATTTGAAATAGTATTCACTGTCTCTTGGAATGAACGCGCTTATTCCATGTACAGTTAGATCATTACCGTGAAACACTACACACGTATTTATTGCACTCATGAGTGTTGATGCTGCCAGTCTTATTCTGTCAAGTTTGCATTCGCTTGCTACTGATTCGGCAAAACTATAAATGTCACCCATGTAGGATACATAGAAACCCCTTGCTCCAGCTATTGCCAAAGAAATGTCTCTTCTATGATCGTCTAAAATCTTTATGAGCTCTATTGAAAATTCATCGAAAGCAGAGTATAGGACTTCGACCCTAGATAGGTTGACTACACTCATTATATTGTAGGGGGCACTTGCCCCTTTTAAGTAACTTTTGGCAAAGAGTATTGCAAGTTCGTATGGGGGAATTCCAGGATTTCTTACCAGATATTTGAACACTTCATCATATTTTAACTGGTGGGCCCACATCACTTCCTCGGAAAAGACGATATAGTTGGCGTAGTCATGCACTTCATATGTTAGCTCTATACAGCCCATTAAGCATGCCTCAACCACTATTATGTCAAGTTTGATCCCTGTTTCATCATAGAATCTTGAAAGGGCATATCTGATTTCAGGTAGCGATAGACGATCATTACTGTGGGAGCTGTTAACACATACTCCAGCAATGGCACCGCCATGATTCCAGAGAATGAGGATATACCTGTCTGCGGGGTACTTCTCCACAGCCCACAGCATGAAATCTAGCAAAACATTAGGGTCACCCATGTCGACTTCCCCAAGATCGCAGAGAGCTGTATTTGGAGAAGGTGAAAGACCTTTTGTTACAAGGTATCGCTTGCAAGTTGACCATCCGCCATATTCGCTTTCAGCTCCACTTCTGTCAAACTGGACAACTATACGGACATTCTTCGTAGAACCTATACGAGCTATATCTTCAAAGGTTAAGATGGCCCAGTGCTCTAAGTCGTTGTCACCATCAAGATAGAACATTACAGTCCATTTAACGTTGTTATCTGTGATATTAGCCTTGTAGATGACGTGAACTTGCGAGGCTGACAATGTTAGCAATATTAAAAGTGAGAAGGTAGTGAACTTGGCTAACTTAACTGGAGACATTTTAATCACTCCTTCCTTGAGGTGAAAGCCCTATAAAAGAACTTATCCTTTACTTTAACTTTTATGACCAATTTTCCAGTTAAGAGTTTATTCAACACTGTAATTACTTCATCTATATTTCTCCCGGTTACACTACAGATATCCTGTAGGGTGCATGGGCGACGTCTCAGAATTTCAAGAATAAATTCTTCAAGCTCAGCTGAGCTTTCCAGAATGGGCTTACCTATCTTCTCCTCGTGTATCCCATACACCCATACTGATTCTTTTCTGAAATGGTGGGAAAAAATGTCGTTTACCATTCTCAATGTTTCATATGAAACTGGCTTAACATATTTCTCAGCTGGTGGCCTATAGGGAGTAGACACTTGTATTATATCTGGAGCTATGGAGTCTAGCGCCTTTACGAAAAGGTTGATGTAACCGGGGGAGCTGTTCATTTTTGAGAATGTGGTTTCAAGGAGCATTATCTGTATAGCCAGTTTTCCAGTGTAACTTTCTCTAAACTCTTTTATTCTGTTAATTATGGTACTTATGCTTGGAACTTTTGGATGTGGCCTATTTATGGCCCTAAATAATTTATCGTCTATGGCGTCAAGCTTGAAGCATATTATGTCGAAGAGCTTCAGGCTTTCAAACACCTCGTCTATATATATTGTGGAGGAGTTTGTTAGAAGCACTATCGGAAACTTTCCTCCCATGACTTTTCTCACGGTTTTACATATGCTATGAATATGAGGGTTTAGTGTGGGTTCACCTTCTCCACTGAACGTGACCACGTTTATACTTGAGACATCAATTTTTCTCAGATACTCTTTAAGTTGACGCTCTACGTCATCTGGAGTTGGCATCCCATCAAGGAACTTTGGCTGATATAGGAACCTAACCGTGCTTCCAAGTTGACAGTAGATGCAATTAAAGGAGCATGTTTTAACGTTGCCTATCAAGTCTACTCCAAGGGAGAAGCCGAATCTCCATGATGGAACAGGGCCGTATATGAACATTGCGCCTCATCTCGTTGGCTTAATAGATGTAATGTTCAAGAGCTTATTAACCTGTAGCGTTTCGATGGAAGCTTTATATAGCTCTTCATAGTTGATGTGGAATTAATTCAAGGTGAGATAGGAAGTGACAAAGGCTCTAGGAAGGGCAAAGACATACTCACTACTAGCCACTACCTCGTTATCAACTCTAGGTGGCAGTATGCTTGGCATCTATATTTCAGCTTACTTAATGGACATGCATGTCTCAACTTTTCTACTATCCCTCTACTTTAGTGTTGGAGGTATATCAACGATTCTCTTTTCGAGATTCTGGGGCTTCCTATCAGACTATTATGGTAAAAGAAAAACACTGGTTGTAACGTTTTCACTATTGTCATTAATTGTGTCTTTAGGATATCTATTCGTGAATGATCCTGAGAAATTTGTCCTAGTAGCTTTTGTAAGCTCAGTAATTGGAATGGGTGCAAGCCCGGCAATGTTCACGCTTATTTCAGAGCTAAGCAGCAGACGTGGAACGGTCTTTGGATATTTTGGAACAATGAGTGGAATCATGTCAACTATGGGAATGATCATTGGAGGATATGTGGGAGACCACTTTGAAAAGTTCATGTCCGTTACGTTGGCTCTACTATTTAACTTAATGGCAGTCACTGTATTTACAGCATCTTATAAGGAGCGTGAAAGCACTACAATTCCATTCAAGGAGGCTTTGAAGAAGGCGGCACGTGATGGATTCAACTATTTCAATGTAGCTAAGATCCATATCCTTCCTATAATAGCGGTTGGGGCACTGATCTCGCTGGGCAGCGGAGCCACCGTGACAGCGTTCAGGATGAAAACCTATGAAATGGTTTCAGAGTTCAAGAGCCTATATGGGCTAGTGTACTCTGGTGGAGCAATTGGAGGTGCTATAAGTAGCATGTTCTATGGTAGATTATGTGATCGCATTGGAAGTAGAAAACTTATAATAGCAGCCCTATCCATGTATATTCCATATCT
>DRAE01000111.1 GCA_011041895.1 Candidatus Bathyarchaeota archaeon | reverse complement strand
TATTTAAACCCATATAGGATTCACTCTTTCTAATTGTTGAAATGAGTGACGCTAAAAGGAAGCAAGCTAAGCTTGTATTGAAGAGAAAACTTTTTCATATGCTTTTCGTCTCGTTCATGCTTGTCCCGTTTCTGGTTGAACTTAAGATTGGAGAGTATATGATCTCGTACATCCAGTATTTTTCCATTCTCCTCGGGTTCGCGGTTGTCGTGAATGTTACACTCGTTAGAATGCCTGAGATAAGGGATGAAATAATTAAGCAGTCTAGGCTTTTTAGGAGGCAGTTCACTGAGATAATGACTTCTTTCAAGCCTGCGCGTGGAATGGCTGAGCTAATTGAGAAATTTGATGAAAGTTTGACAAGGTTTGAGGATATGCTTATCAGAGAAATTTCTCTTTTAGAGAGGGACTATGAGAAACGTGGTGGGTATATTGGAATGGTTGCCGGGGCGGCCAGCATCTTGATAGTCGCCTCATTTCTGCCAGAGTTTCTCCTTC
This sequence comes from Candidatus Bathyarchaeota archaeon, assembly GCA_011041895.1. Taxonomy (GTDB): domain Archaea; phylum Thermoproteota; class DRAE01; order DRAE01; family DRAE01; genus DRAE01. Next base: position 3,121 of record DRAE01000111.1, on the reverse strand, counting down.
CATCAATACTTACGCTTTTCACAATAGATGTTGTCTCCGCTATTGTGGGAGCTGTGTTTGGGAGACTTTTCTTGCCTTACTCAACTAGCACGCTTGAAGGGTGCATTTTTGGAGCGATAGCGTTTCTCCCTGTTGCATTGAACTACATGGAGATGTGGAATGCAGTATTCATATCCTTTACATTAGCCTTTGTGGAAGCCTATTCTATCGAGGATAACTTTTTCCTACCTATTTCATGTGCATTGCTGATGTACGCTATTTCACTTTTTAAGTGATTCAAAGTACTTTTTCATGCGCTCTACGCCTTCTTTTACAACGTTTAGATCCTCGACCGTTGGAGCATAAGATAGTCTTATCCAGCCATCTAGGGCGAAATCTACTCCTGGAGCTAGTGCAACCTGCCACTGGTCTAGGAGTTCTCTGCACGTTTTCTTTGAGTCGTTGGAGTAGGCTGTTATGTCAAAGAACACGTAGAATCCTCCCCTTGGAGTTAGAGTCTTTATTCCTGGAATCTCCTTTAGCAACTGCTCGGAGAACTCAGCTGCCCTCTTATATTTCTTAACTCCCTCGGCGTAGAACTCTTTCAGCTCCTTGTAGGTTTCCTCTCTTGACAGGTATCTTGCAAGTATCTCCTCTACTAGGCGTGATGGACACAGTACCCTTCCCTGCTGTATATTGTTCACCATTTTGATGAGTTCCGGGTTGGCTACTGCATATGCTGCTCTCCATCCAGGTATTCTAAGCTCCTTTGAAAATGTGCAAACCCATATCTCGTGATCTCGGACTGGTCTGCTGAAGTACTTGGGATAGTCTGTGAATAGGAAGAACCTGTATGCGACGTCAACCATCAGCCATATTCCATGGTCTTCAGCTATGTTGCTTACAGCGTTTAGGGTTTCATCGTCGTATACTTGGCCGTCAGGGTTTCCGGGCGTCGTTATGATTATCATTCTGGTCTTATCTGTTATGAGCTCTTTCAGCTTTTCCACGTCTGGCCTGAACCTTGATTCCTCGAGTATAGGCCAGTACTTTATTGAGAAGGAGAGGAGCCCCTCTATTTCCAACTGTCTTCTATAGTTTAAGTAGCCTGGACTCGTGAGGATAACCTCGCTTCCCTTGTCAAGGCATGCTAGCATGAACGCTCCAATTAGGTCGCTACTTCCAAGCCCGAATATCAAGTAATCCTCATCAATGGATCTTCCTAGAAGCCTTTTCTCATATTCGATTATGGCCTGAAATACTTCAGGCTCTCCCCTAGTGGTTCCATATCTGGCACTTGTGTTGAAGGAGTCTACATTACTTAGGAGCTCGACAGCGGTTTCACGGAGCCCTGCTGGTGGAGGATCCTGAGGCCATCCACCTCCAAGGTAGATGAGTTTCCTAGGGAATTTTTCAGGGTGCTTTCGGTATTCGGTTACGATTCCCATGATTTCTCTAATGGAGCTTGGATTCTCTTCAGCGTATCTGGCAACTTCGGAAAACTTAAATTTCATTTCCTACATCATCTCCGCCTGAGTGTATTAGATATGATACTTCAGAAATATTATTATAACGTACGTTTCAGGAGGATGTTAAATGCCTCTGCTAAAGCCCGCCATAGCCGTTATTGGAAAAAAGAAAACTGGTAAAACAACGGTAGTTGAGAAGCTTGTAAAAAAACTTGTCAGCGAGGGCTTTAATGTTTCCACGCTAAAGCATACTATTGAAACTTTTGATATAGACTATGTTGGAACTGACAGTTACAGGCATAGGCAGGCTGGAGCAGTTTTTGTAGCTTTGCAGGGGAGGCTTAGAAGTGCAATCATAGTTGAAAAAGAGATTTCATTTGAGAAGTTGCTTGAATACGCCTCTCTCTTTGGAGATGTTATAGTTCTTGAAGGATTTTCAAAGCTTACATTGAGGGATCCACGCATAGGCAAGATAATATGCGTTAAAGATGAAGCTGAAAAAGAGGAGTATAGAGAAGCTGTAAACGTTCTATGCTATTCAGTCAATGGAGCCCTTGACATTGAAAAAGTGGTGTTATGGTTAAAGGAGCAGGTCAAAGTATTTAACATCTACCGTAAAACTCCAATGATAGATTGTAAACTCTGTGGATACGGCAGCTGCTATGAGTTTTCAAAGGCTGTAGCCGGCAACTTAGAGTACATTGAAAAGTGCCCGATGATGAATGTTAGGGTGTATGTTGATGGAAAGGGAATTCCATTGACAAGATATCCAGCATCCATTATTAGAAACGTGACCATGGCCATGCTTTCAACGTTGAAGGGCGTGGGGAGCTTAGAGGGGAAAATGGTAAAAATATATGTTGAGTAATTAAAGTGATTCAAGGCAAGGTGGTTGAAATGCACGTAGCTAAAAGAGCTTTTAGAGTCCGTTATGCGATAAGAGAAATACTTCCATACGCTGAAGAGCTTGAGAGAAAGGGGATAAAAGTCATTAGACTAAACATTGGAGACCCTGTTCCATACGGCTTTCAGCCTCCAGAATATTTCAGGGAAGCCTTGAAGAAGGCGGTTGACGAGGGATTTAACGGCTATGCTCCATCAACTGGGCTCGATGAACTAAAGGAGGAAATTGCGAAAAAGGAGAGGAAATATAACGGTGTAGAAATAAGAGATCCGAGAAATGACATACTTATCACACAGGGGCTTTCAGAGGCTATTTTCACAGTTATAGCAGCCACAGCAGAGGAAGGGGATGAAGTATTGCTTCCAGGGCCAGCATATCCATCGTACATTGCATATACAAATTTCATGGGAGCCAAGCCAGTCTTTTACAGAAACATTGAGGAGGAAGGCTGGGTTCCAGACTTAGACGATGTACGAAAAAAGATTACTGATAGAACAAGGCTTATAGTGCTGATAAATCCGAACAACCCAACTGGAGCTGTTATAAGGGAGAAGTATGTTAAGGAAATGGTTAACATTGCCGCAGAGCATGAGATTCCAATAGTCTCAGATGAGATCTATGACTTGATAGTCTTTGACGGTCTTAAAACGCCTAGTGCAGCGGCTGTGGCTGGAGAGCATCCTGTGATAGGGTTTAATGGATTCAGTAAGGTCTTTCTTTTAACTGGGTGGAGGCTGGGATACATTTACTTCTACGATCCAGAGGATAG
>DRAE01000098.1 GCA_011041895.1 Candidatus Bathyarchaeota archaeon | reverse complement strand
GTTTACAATGTTAGAATGGAGCTTGGAAGAAACCTTGCAAGAACATATGAAATCGACGTGGATGTTATAATTCCCGTGCCAGACACTTCTAGGCCAGCTGCAGAGGGCATGTCAAGGGAAACTGGGATAGATGTTGCAGAGGGGCTAATTAAGAACCGTTACGTTGGTAGAACCTTTATACAGCCAACACATGAGCAGAGAAGAAACTCGATTAAGATAAAGCTTAATCCATTGAGAAGCGTCGTAGAGAATAAGAGAATAGCTGTCATAGATGATAGCATTGTACGAGGCTTAACTGCCAAGAGGATAGTGACGCTACTTAGAAAAGCTGGTGCAAAGGAAATCCATTTCTTCTCTACATGTCCTCCAATAGTTTCCCCATGCTTCTATGGAATCGATATAGGCTCACATGATGAACTCATAGCAGCTTACAAGACAGTAAACGAGATAAGGAGAATCATTGGAGCAGATAAACTATATTACCAGACAATAGATGGTTTAGTCAAAGCCATAGGTTTGCCAAAGGACAGCCTATGCCTAGCATGCTTAACTGGAATATATCCAACTGAGAAAGCCCAACGCATAATCGAGACAGTTAAAGAAAGCAAGATTGAAAAAGTTAGAAGATACTGGGAGGTGGATGTATGACCTCTGGAATATTTGCAATGTACGCATTTGACAAGCTCTGGAATGTATCCAGGTTCATATATTATGGCCTCTTAGGGCTACAGCATAGGGGTCAGGAGACCGCTGGAATATGCCTATACAGGGATGGAAAACTTTCATGGCTTAAGGGGAGAGGTTTCGTTGACGTAGTTTTCAATGAGAGAACTATTGGGAAAATAAGTGGTTACGCTGGAATAGGATGTGTCTCATCACTTGAAGAAGATTCATCCAAGTACATTCCACCAGTGATTAAGGTCTTCGATGGAAAAGCTGGAATTGTAATGGATGGTGCGATACTTAACATGAGTGAAATACGAAAAAAGTATAGAGTGAAGACTACCAGTCAAGAGCTTGCATTGCTCAACATATTCGCTAGAAAGCTTAAGGGAAATGATCCAATGTATGCTCTAGTAGAGACACTTGAGGAGATACAGGGAGTCTATTCACTAGCTATGCTATTAGAGAGTGGGGAGCTTCTAGTGGCACGTGACCCATATGGGTTACGCCCCCTATGCATAGGAGGCTTAGGCTTCGACCTTGGAACGGTTTCATCTGAGACATGTGCCCTTGAAGTTACAGGGAACTCCTACTCTAGAATGATAAGCCCAGGAGAGGTCACACAGATAAACCTGTACTCTATTGACGTAGAAAGGCCCTTCAAGAGGTCGCCTAAACACTGTATATTCGAGTTCGTTTATCTGGCAAGACTTGATTCAGTCATTGAAAACATCCCAGTATACAAGATAAGGCTTAGAATAGGAAGGTACCTTGCAAATGAAAATCCTGTTGATGCAGACATAGTGCTTGGAGTGCCTCAGACGGCTCTGTCATATGCTGTAGGATACTCGATGGAGACGGGTATTCCCTATGGAATAGGGTTCGTGAGCACTGGAAGGGTTACAAGGTCAGCTATACGCCCAACCGAGATAGAGAGAATAATAGGTGTACAGCTTAAGCTGAATCCTATAAGGGAAGCCATTACAGGGAAAAGAGTTGTTGTAATAGATGACAGCGTTGTCAGAGGAACAACTCTTAAAAACATAGTTTACATGCTCAGGAGAAAAGGTGCAAAGGAGGTGCATGTCAGGATAGGGAGTCCTCACATAATAGCTCAATGTCCATTCGGAGCAACAATCCCAACGGAAGATCAGCTAATAGCTAGATGGAATACTGAAGAGGAAATAGCCAAGATAATAGGAGCAGATTCATTTGCATATCTTTCGCTTGAGTCAACGATAAAAGCAGTTGGGATTCCAAAAGAGAAACTATGCTATGGATGCTTCACAGAGAAATATCCTAGAATAGAGAAGCCTATGTCAGCATCATAATTTCATTCTATAAACTATTCTAACTAAACTAATATTAGGTGAGGAAGTTGAAGAGTAGAAGGATAAAAATCCTAGTAATCACGCTGGCAATATTTGCCATCATTGGGGCTTCTCTATTTGCGCTCGTAAGCTCAGAGCTTGGAAAAGTTCCCGATTACATTGGGATCAAGGTAAATAGGATATCACTTACGACATATGGTGACCAAATATATGCTGCTGTAAACGTCACCATCTTTAACAAATCACCTTATAAAATAGGTCTTTCAGACATAGACATTACCATTGAAGGCGTAAAGTATGCGGTAAGTGAATTTCATGAAGTAGTGATAGAATCCAACTCTGCAACTGACGTTTCACTTTTATTCCCGATAACTGGTCAACTTGCTGAGAAAGTTTTGAGCAGATTCCTAAGCGACCAGGATATCCTTATCAACATATATGCTAAAGCTAGTGTGACTGTAGTAATTTTTGGCATAGGAATCCCGCTAACGATAGAATACAAATCTGAAGTATATGTTCCAAGGGAATTTATAAGTGCCCCCTCCATAAAAAGAATAGTCAACATAGAGTGGAATGAATCAGCAGTCTACTTGACAGCTGAGGTATGTAATTCAATGAATACACCTATAGACGTCTCATCAGCGTCCCTTGTGATAAGCAGCCTAGATGGACAGTTAATTTCAACGGGAACATTGAAACCAGTTACCATCCCCCCGTTATCATGTAAAAACGTTACAGTGATCCTAAAGGAGTTCCAAAATGTTGGTAAGCTGGTAGGCGAAATATCAACGCTTAAGGTTAGTATTAAAGGAAACATCATGATAGGCTTGACAAGCATCGAAGTTGACTGGAGCACAACGGTTACACTTGACCTTTCCTTTGCCATTGGAAGCTTTGGGACTAGGATCATAGACTTCAGGAAAATAGATGATTACACTGGAGTATTCACATTTAATATTAACGCTAGATTTACCGTTGGAACACCACTTTACATCCAAGAGCTTCCAATAGTGAAGGGAGAATTTGACCTCTACGTAAACGACACATACTTTGCACATGGAATCATAGAGAATGGAAGTAAAGTTTCAATCGCAAGAAACTGGCTAAATACAACTGTTAAGGCCACGATAAAATTTGCTAGGACATACAACGAGAGCATGGAGATACTTTTCAACTCAACCTTCAACATGGAGGTTAAAAACATTGTAGTCCACCTCGACGCCTATGGCCAACAAATAGTGGAAAGAATTCCAGATCTAAGAATGTTCCTGAACACGACGTTTGTTTTTGAAATGGAGCCATGCAGCCTTAAAATAGAAGGCCAAAGAATAATCGTAGATGTACGTCTCGTAGTTCTATTTGCTCTGAACTGGTCCGTTGAATTAACAAAAATTGAGGGAGACGTCTACAAGGCCGAGGAGGAAGAAGAATTCTGGTTCCATCTACTTTACAATAAACCCATTAAACTGGAGCCTGGTAAAAGAAACGTTGTGACATTAAGTATTGTAATAGATGATCCAGATGCGGTTCGCAAATTCAAAGACTGGAGAATAAGATTCGGATGGACCTCAGTAATAATACAAATGCCAATAATTATCAGAAACCTAACAATAGAAGGCCATGTTTCAAATATTCCAATATTCATAAAG
>DRAE01000070.1 GCA_011041895.1 Candidatus Bathyarchaeota archaeon | reverse complement strand
TCGATGAGCTTCTCAGCTGGAAGCTTTTTACGTTCCCTCGTGAATATGCCGAATATGCTCGAGAGATCATCTCTGATCCACTTCAGTATCTTCTCACCGTTTTCAGCAGTTACACCTCTGTTCTCCATGAGGAATGTTTTCAGCTCCTTCATGAATACATATACCTCTGTGAGAGCACCAGATGTATCAAAGTCATCATCCATTCTCTCAATAACCTTCTCCATTGCAAGCTTGAATCTCTCCATGAACTTTCTCTCAAGCTCTGTTTCCTCGCTCAATGGATTTTCAAGGCATTCCTCAAGCATGAAGATTGCAGAGTACATTCTCTCAAGCTTTTTCTCAGCCTCCTTTAAAAGCCTCTCACTATAGTTTATACGTCTCCTATAATGTGTTGAGAGAAGGAATAGCCTAATTGTTTCAAAGTCATGCTTTGAAAGAGCCTCTCTAATAGTGACAATGTTCCCAAGAGACTTTGACATTTTCTGTCCTTCAATCCATAGAAGCTCATTATGCATCCAGTATCTCACGAAAGGTTTCTTACCAGTTGCAGCTTCAGCTTGGGCGATCTCGCATTCATGATGTGGAAAGATGAGGTCTATTCCTCCACCGTGAATGTCATATTGTGGGCCAAAGTATGTAAGCGTTATAGCAGTGTCCTCGATATGCCATCCAGGCCTACCCTTGCCCCATGGAGACTCCCAGTAGGGTTCACCCTCCTTCCAAGCCTTCCAAAGGGCGAAGTCGGCTGGAAACCTCTTGTTCGGGTCAACTTCAACTCTTGCCCCATGAATTAGATCTTCAAGCCTCTGCTTCGAAAGCTTTCCATAGTCCTTAAACTTTCTCACGTCAAAGTAAACGTTTCCATTAACCTCATATGCATAGCCTTTATCAATGAGAGTTTTAATCTGGTCAATTATCTCCGGAATATGCTCTGTAGCTTTAGCATATAAGTTTACGCTTTTAATGTTAAGTTTCTCCATGTCCTCTAGAAAGAACTTCGTGTACTTTTCAGCTATGTTCTCCCAGCTTACACCTTCCTCCCTTGCACGGTTAATTATTTTATCATCTATATCCGTTATATTCATGATGTAGAAGACGCTGTAGCCCCTGTACCTAAGATATCTTGCAACCACGTCAAAGAACACGTAAACCCTCGCATGCCCCACATGAGAGTAATCGTATACCGTGGGACCACATACAAACATGTAAACCCTATTGCCATGTAGAGGCTTAAACTCCCTCTTTTCACCTGTTAAAGTATCATGTATTTTCAACACCATGTAGGTCACCTTGAATACCTCTATTAATCAGAATGCTTTAAAATTATAAACTGTTACCTACAAAACCTTGCCATGTGCAGCGGTTTCAGTTTTCATAGGCATTCATGGATTTCAGGAACCTAAATGCCGGTATGTGTGCTAATGTTGCATGTATATCTGTGGTAAGAACTTCCACCCACAAGGCTCCCATCTATGTTAGACCCTAACAGAGCTTACAGTAACATCCAATCACACATACAAGCTAAAACAGCATCCATCAAGAAAATACAAGTTTAAAACAATATGTCTCAAATATAGTAAAATTGAAAAGAGGGCGTCATCATTAAAAATTAGAAACTCTCGTATGAAGCCGTGAAGGCGTGTTGAATAGGGGCTCCGCACTTTAGTGCGGGTAGTTCATAACAATTGACGGAGGACAGCATTGCATGGCTAGGCTCATAGTCTTTGATGTCGATGGAACACTTATAAAGGAATCCAGCATATGGAGGTTTATACATGAACAACTTGGAACACTTGATGCATGTGAGGTCAATAAAAGGATGTATGAGCAAGGACTAATAGACTACAGGGAATGGGCGATACTTGACGCAATGGCGTGGAAGGGAGTCACCGAGAAAAAGCTTAAGGAGATAATTTCCAAGGTTGAATATGTTGGAGGCGTCAAGGAAACCTTTGAAACGCTTAAGAGAAACGGTTTCAAAATCGCTATCATAAGTGCAGGTCTCACGCTTATAACAGATAGAATCAAGGAAGAGCTTGGAGTAGACTATGCACTGTCAAACGAGCTGGTTTTCAAGGATGGAAAACTTACTGGGGAAGTGAAGGTTTCAGTCGAGTATCCCGGCAAAGAGAAGGCATTTAAAAGACTTGTAAAGAGGCTTGGACTTAATCCATACAATTGCATAGCAGTTGGAGATACAAATGCTGACCTCTATAAATGTTGTAAGCTTAAGATAGCGTTTAATCCAAAGGAGGAAGTTGACGCTGATGTGGTGATTCAGGGAGATGATTTGAGAGAGATCCTGAAATATGTGTTAGGGTTTGAAAATGAGTTTAAGGCTTAAGGATATTGTAGACGATATTCTTTCAAAGGTTAAGGTTGAAACTGGGAAAATTGAGCGGTTAATCAGGCAGATAAAGCTTACTGGAAACATCTATGGAAGACAGATGGAAGTTGAGGACAGGTATTCTCCATGGCTCATTTATCCCGGATGCGATTACAGAGCTGACCCAAACTTGGCCGACATTCTAGTAATGTTCATGAACAAATTTGAACTGCACCTTGATTACTGGCTTCTGAAAAAGGATCTATGCTGCGGTCTTCCAATGAGGCTTCTCGGAGCTGAAAGAGAGTATATTGAATGGAATAGTAAAGTCAATGAAATGTATTCGGCTTATGAGAGGATAGTCACGGTCTGCCCACGATGCTATGTGACGCTTAGGGAGAACATTGGCAAAAAAGTTGTTCACATGATCGACATGATACCAACCTTTATTGAAGGAGTGAAGCTGAAGCCTCTTAAAGCTAGGGTTGCAGTTTATGATCCATGTTCCCTTGCCAAAACCGGGCAGATAAAGTTGCTTGAAAAAGCTAGGCTGATCATTGAATGTATTCCAGAGATCAAGCTTGTAGAGCTTGAACATAACCGTGAAAATACTATATGTTGCGGTGCAGCCGCTGGAATACTCGAGAAACTTGGTGGAGATATATCTGAAAGCCATGTCAAGAAGATAGTTGAGGAAGCTAAGAGGGTTAAGGCAGATTACATTATTACGCTTTGTCCCTCATGTTATAAAACGGTGAAGCAATACTACAGGTGTGAGACAATGGAGACTCTGCTGCTGAAGGTGACTTGAAATGCATGAGCTGGACAGCTTCTTTTATCCAAGAAGTATAGCGGTTATAGGTGGATCAGAGAGACCTGGCACAATTGGAAGAGCTCTAATGGAAAACCTTTTAAAGGGAAAATATAGGGGAAAAGTTTATCCGGTGAATATTAAGGGAGGAACGGTTTTCGGCTTAAAGGTTTATAAGTCTATCAAAGAGATAGATGATGAAATAGACCTTGCAATCTTTGCCATTCCAGCAAAAGCTATTCCACATGTAATGGAGGAGTGTGGCTCAAAGGGAGTAAGGGCAGCTCTCATCATAAGTGCCGGATTCAGTGAAACAGGGGAGGAAGGTCGTAGGTTGGAGGCAAAGGTAGTTGAAATAGCTCGGAAACATGGCATTAGGATCATAGGGCCGAACTGTCTCGGAATATATAATGCTGAAAACGGCCTTGACACTATATTTAATCCCTCTGATAGACAGGATAAGCCAAAGATGGGGTCAATAGCATTTCTAAGCCAGAGTGGAGCGCTTGGAGCAGCTATACTTGACTGGGCTGC
>DRAE01000141.1 GCA_011041895.1 Candidatus Bathyarchaeota archaeon | reverse complement strand
CTCTTTGCATGCTCTAGATCCCTTACAGCTTGTCGTATCCAATCAGAAGCTCTCGAAACCATTTCCAAAATAGTATAAGCTTCTTTAAACCCTAATATTGTTTCAAGCCATAAGCCTTCCTATAGATCATTGCCTCTCGACTTGAGTTTCCTACCCTAGCCGGAGAAATTCCCCTTTTTGAAATGCCCTTTTCTAAAAGGTCTTGGTAAACAATTTCAACAACTTTAATTAAGTTAATCAAGTCTATTATTCACAGCTATAAAGGAGTTATCTGGGTGATAGCATGGCACACATACCTCTAAGGCAAATAGATAAGTACACTTGGATGATTCCCAAGTACAGGGCTGAAATGAAGGTTCCCGGTCTAGTGTTTGCGGATACTGAGCTGTTGACGAAGATGAAGAGGGATAGGACGCTGCTTCAATGCTCAAATGTAGCTTGTCTACCTGGAATAGTCAATTACAGTATTGTTCTCCCAGATGGTCATGAAGGCTATGGCTTTCCAATAGGTGGAGTAGCTGCCTTCACAACTGATGGTGGAGTAATATCTCCTGGAGGAATAGGTTTCGACATTAACTGTGGAGTTAGGCTTTTAACAACGCCTTTAACCGAGAAGGAGGTTAGGCCCAAGCTACGTGAGCTTCTCGAGACAATGTTTAGACTTATCCCATGCGGAGTTGGTAGAAGCGGTAGGATAAGGCTTTCCATAAGTGAACTCGATAGAGTAGTTGTTGAAGGTGTTGAATGGGCCATTGACAGAGGATATGGATTCGATGAGGACAAGTATCACATTGAAGAGTTTGGTAGAATGGAGGGCGCTGACCCAAGCAAGGTTTCACACAGGGCAAAGCAGAGAGGAGCTCCACAGCTTGGAACACTTGGAGCTGGAAACCACTTCCTGGAGGTTCAGAGAGTTGATAGAGTATATGACGAGAAAACTGCCAAGGCATTCGGCCTACCAGAGCAGGGTGGAGTATGTGTCATGATACATACTGGTTCAAGAGGATATGGACACCAGATATGCAGCGACTATCTACGAGTGCTTGAAGCAGCTTCGAGAAAATATGGAATCAAAATCTATGAGAGGGAGCTTGTATGCGCTCCATGGGGAAGCAAGGAAGCTGAAGACTACTTTGGAGCAATGTGCTGCGCCGTAAACTATGCCTTTGTTAACAGGCACATGATAATGCACTGGGTTAGAGAAGCCTTTAGAAAGGTTTTCGGCCTAGATATGGAGGATCTCAAGCTAGTCTATGACGTATGCCACAACGTTGGAAAAATTGAGGAGCATGTAGTTAATGGAAAGCGAATGACATTAATCGTGCATAGAAAGGGGGCTACAAGAGCCTTTGCAGCTGGAAGAAAGGAGCTTCCACCAGACTATAGAAATGTCGGTCAGCCAGTACTCATACCTGGAAGCATGGGAACTGCAAGCTATGTGCTCGTTGGAACGGAGACAGCCATGGAGAGAACATTTGGAAGCACAGCCCATGGAGCTGGAAGAGAGATGTCAAGAGCAGCTGCAATAAGAAGATTCTGGGGAAGAGATGTTCAAAGGGCGCTTGAGTCAAGAGGCATACTAATAAGAGCTGCAAGCTGGAGAGGAATAGCCGAGGAAGCTCCGCAAGCCTATAAGAACGTTGACAAGGTAGCTGACGTATCTCATGAAGTAGGCATAGCAACAAAGGTAGTCAGATTAACTCCAATAGGAGTACTCAAAGGATAATCCTTCTCCACCTTTTCAAGTGTCTAAAATGCCACTTGAAAGGGGATATAGAGAGCTAGAGCATACTGCGGATGCCTACATTGAAGCATATGGTCCAACACTTGAAGCTGCATTCGAGGAGGCTGCAAAAGCTCTCTTCAATGTAATGATTTTCATTGAAAAAGTTGAGCCCAAGCAAGAGGATAAATTCACAATTGAAGCCGAGGACAAGGAAGCTCTCCTAATGGACTGGTTAAGTGAATTGCTTTTCAGATTCATGGCCGATGGAATAGCCTATCGAGACTTCAAAATTGAGAAAATAGAGAAAATTGATGAAGGCTACCGGCTAAAGGCAAAAGCCTATGGTGAACCATTCATCCTTGAAAAGCACGGGTATAAAACCGAGGTAAAGGCAGTAACATATTATAGAATGGAGATAATAGAGGGTAAAGACCAGTGCAAGGTAAGATTCGTCCTAGACCTATAGGTGATCAGATGAAGCCCATAACACTGGATATAGAAACCTCAGGGCTAGATCCAATAACTGAAATGATCATAGCCATAGGATACAGGGTGGGAAACTCAAAGACAAAGGTAATTTTCTCAGAAAAACCAGAAACCGAAAAGGAAACAATTAAGCAATTCATTAACCTCATTAAAGAGCAAAACCCTGAAAAAACAGTACTTGTAACATTCAGAGGCAAAAACTTTGACATACCATTCCTAATACTAAGGGCGATAAAATACGACATAGATCCAACACCACTCCTAGCATTAAAACATGTAGACATACATGAAATACTGAAATCCTTTACAGGGAAAAGCGTAAGCTTAGATGCAATAAGAGAGTTCATTGGCTCATGGAGAAAAACAAAGTACACTGGAAGAAGCGTGCCAGCACTATACAGAGACTATCTCAAAACAGGAGATGAGACATTTAAGAAAAAGATAGTAAAGCATTTAGTAGATGACGTCAATACAACATACAAAATGTACCTTAAAATCTCTAAAATTTTAAATTTTATATTTTCAGAAAAAGATAAAAATATAAATTTAAAAATTTAAGAATTTAACTTTTTTAAATTCTACAAAATTGAAATTTTAAAAAATTTAAATACTACTTTTTTCAAAAATTTATTTAGAAAAATGAAAAATGGAGGTGAGAGGAGATGAGCGAATGGGATGAGATATTTGATGAATTCTGGAAAGAGCTGAGGGAACAGAGGAAAATGATGACTAGACTGTTCAGAGACATCATGGAAGACCTTGAAAAATGGACGAAGGAGGAGCCACCGAAATTCCTTGAAAGCCCGAAGATCTTCGGATACAGGATCATATGGCATTCAGGAATGAAGCGGCCAATCATTGAAACATTCGGAAACGTTGGTCCAGGAAAGTATGGGCTCCCAAAAGTTCAAGAGGAGATCAGGCCAATATACGACTTCTACGATGAGGAGGACCACATTAAATACATCATAGATGTTCCAGGGGTTCCAAAGGAGGACCTAGATCTCACAGTTTCAGGGAATAAGTTGATCCTAAAAACCAAGGAAGGAGCTGAAAGAAAGTATTCACTAACGCTAGACTTGCCATCAAACGTGGATCCAGAGGGAACTACCGCAGAGTACAAGAATGGAGTCTTGATAGTCAAGATACCGAAGACCAAAAAAGAGCCTGAGGGGACAAAAGTCAAGATAGAGTGAGAGGTTTTAACCTCTCACCCTTTTTTTGATGAACTCACCCACCCTAATGAATGCTTCTTCGAGCGTTTCCCTGTCAGCTAATAGAACTGATCTAAAGTGCCATTCCCCATACTGTCCAAATCCTGAACCATGCACCATTAAGATATGCTTCGTTTTCAGAAGGTCAATCACAAACTCCTTATCATTCTTCCATGCATCCCTATACTCTATTCTTGGAAAGATGTAAAATGCCCCCTCAGGCTTCGTACTGTAAAGTCCATCGGTCTCCTTAACCAACTTATATGCAATATCCCTCCT
>DRAE01000119.1 GCA_011041895.1 Candidatus Bathyarchaeota archaeon | reverse complement strand
GTGACATTTAGCTTTACAGTGCATCCACCCTCTTGTCCCGGTATAGTTGCCTTCCATGCTGTCTCGTTAACTTGTTGAGCCATGAGACATCCAGTAGGCGTGTCATCGACATAGTAGCATATTTCAACCGTTGATATTCCAGAGCCTCCCTCATCATGTGCAAACACGTACACTTCAAACTCTTCTCCAGGTTGTGGCTGAGATGGGATTATCTTGATGGAATCTATTGTTGGTGGAATATCATCCATGACCTCTACACTTTCTTGTTTGCTTGAAAACGATTTCCCATCAGTGGTGTAAACTGTAACTTTGTATGTCAAGGTTCCACATGTATCGAAGCCCGGAATAGTAGCTCTATATTCTAGTGGGCCGGCTCTAGTCATTTCCATCTCGTTTGTTTCACCGTTAAAGGAGTACTGTAATTTCACTGTTTCAATTTCTTTTTCAAAGACTCCCTTGACCTTGGCAACTATAGTTATCTCCTCTCCTATGCTGACCTTTTCAGGATGTCTTTCGACTGTTATCTCTTTCCTACCTTCAATTGAGCATGCCGATTGAATATAGAACTTTGTTTCAATGTCCCTTATAGCTGCAACCACTATTATATTCTTGGAATTATAGCTTGATGGAATACCCCATTGGAAGTATTCACTTGAAATAGAGTCTGGTTGGATCATTGTAAATGAGTTAAATGCTAAAACCTTCCTTAAAACGAATCTGAATGTTTCATCTTGCCCTGTCACGCTACTGTATGCTGTCACATTGTCTTCAACTACGTAAACTGTTAGAAGCCCTGAAAACTCTTTGCTTCCTGGATTATATATTTTCACGGTGGCCTTTAGCGTTCTTCCTCTTATAGCGCTGCTGACAAGCATATGAATCTTAGGAACTGACCGTTTTCCAGCGGAGTTTATATCTGAGCATAGTTTTTCATATGCAGAGTCTGGGTTGGATGCTCCAACTTGAATGGCGTACCCTCCATCAACCACGTATGTTGGAATGCCGGTTACACTATAATAGCTTGCCACTTCGATTCCATCATCTACAGTTAATGGGTCATAGGATCCTAGATGAATTTCAACTATGTGAACTGGATGATCATGTGGATTCCAGTCGTGCTCGTATAGTCTCTCAAATGCTGGATGCATATTTTGCATGCATGGAGGACACCATGTGCCTTCAAAGCTCTCTATGAATGGAACATGGGTAAATGGAAGTTCCAGTCCGGCACCTTCAATGTTTGCCTTAACTGGAAACGCTAGTGGCAGAAAAGTTAATAGCAACAACGCTAGCAAAATCGATGTCTGTGCCTTCATACTACTAAAATATAGGAGTTTCAGAAATTAATACTATGAATATTAGGGTTATGATGAAAACTTACCCGACTGAGACGTGATGAAAGGGTCCCTAGCTGAAAGCTACTTTCTTTCAATGTTTATGGTTATGAAGTGTTTGAATAGCTTCTGTGTATTCGTCATGAAAGTTTTCACAGTTTTTATGGCCATCATGCTTGGAGTAAAACCATAAAATAGATCCTCGAATATGTCATCATTAAGCTTCCCTATCTTGAGCTTTTCACCGTATGCTTTTACAAGTTTCCCTAGTACGTGGGAAACCTTTTCTGGAAACCTGTCCTCGATGCTGTTGAGTAATTCGGTTATATAGCATACTTTGAGACCCTCTATGCCATCAAGTAAATAATTGTACTGTACCCCTTCCTCTGTGTTTTCAATGGAGCTGTAAAGTGAGCGACCTTCCATGACTTCTCTTAGCCATTTGAAAAATTCACCGTATACTTCCTCAAAGGCTGGGGGGATATCCTTTTTAACTATCACGGTGTATAAGGTTTCACCCGATTTTCCAAATGTTAGAGCCCTCTTTTTAGACAGTATTTGACCAACGTCTATAGTCACCCACTTAGAAGAACCGTAATCGTGTAGGCTAACCATGTAACCTATCTTTTTGAGGGCTTCCATCGCATAGGCTTCGTCAGTTAGCAATTTAACAAACTCCTTGACGCTTTTAACATATGTTAGGGTCTTTCCCCTTAGAAGCTGCCTTTCTTCTAGAAGCTTTACTTCATTGCAAAAGTCAGCTTCACAGATTTCATCAACTAAATTTTCGAGATCCTTAGAACTTAGATTAAGAATTTCATAAAATACCGTAACCAGAGATAGAATTATCTTGAGAAAAGCTGAATCGTCATCTATGGTTAGCCTCATGAGATTTTCTTCTCTCTTTCTCTCACAGTGTGCATTCAGCTTGCTTGCTATGTTCTTAACTATGTTAATCAGAGTTTTAACTCTTTTTTCAGATTCTTCGTCTATGAAGCTTATAACTGGTGACCTTATACCAAAGTATAGTGCAGGAACATCTCTGGTATCTATCTCATGGAAGATTAGGTTGCATAGCTTCTCTAGTGCTTTGTCATTGACATGTGTTGTAACTTCTATTTCGTCATAGTGGAATTTAAGCTCTATAATGTATTTTGGCAATTTAACCACTTCCCTCTGGTGGATGCTACTTAATCTATGATATTGTAGAGTATATAAATAGGATTAGGTGGATGCTAAAAAATCATCTCACAAGTATTTTCCCAAGTGGAGTTAGTTTGACGTAGAGTATTCTTCCTTTTCTCCTGCCCTCGACGAGGCCATACTGTCTCAGCTCTATAAGATGTCTCGATATAGTTGAAGCATTTTTACCAAGTTTCTTAACTAGCTCTCTGATGGTTATTTCACCTTCCTTTGGAATGTTTGTAAGGACTAAGCGCTTACCCTTTGTAAGTTTTGGAAGTGATATTGGCACCCTAGGTATTTCAGCGTAACCTAAGCCATATTCTATATCCATCCTGGCGAATTCGATGTGTGCCTGCTTTAGCTTGTTCATTATTATAGTCGCGGCCACAAATGTCTCCAAGACAAGTATCCTCATTCCACCACTTATGTTGACAAGCACTCTCTCGCCCTTCTTTGCATGCTCTTCTATTAGTGCTGATATCTCACTTACGGCTGTCACAAAGTCCTCTACTGCAATCTCTTTCTTCATGATTTCAATTTCCCCTAGGAACTTTGACATGTAAGTTTTAACCATTTGAATTGCCTTGTCGACTCTTTCATCCTTAAACTCCCTTGGAGTTAGAAGTATTATCTTGTCTCCTACATCGATTCCGTGACGCATCACTGGAGCTAGAACAGCTCTTTCAGTGAATCCAAAAGTGCTGACAAACACTGTCAAGATTAATCACCACCCATTACTCAGATTTTTACCATACTATAGTCCACATATATTAATAAAGGTTTACAAACAATTGCATGAATTAATAAGACAACACCTTGTGAAATAGCTGCTTATACCTGTAAATTTGTTAAAAAAATGAAACATTAGATAATTAAGATGATGAGAAAAAGCAAAATCTGAATCATGATGATTCAACACGTCCCTGACCCTTAATTGCCTTAAGTGCGAGCATTATAAGCATTGTAGCAATTATGCATACTATGGAAGCTACTGATAATGTTATGACAATTTTGCGGGATTCCACTATTCTATTGAACGACTCAAGTTTAAACTCTTTCAGCATTTTATTGGATGAGACATAGTATGCCTTTGAATTATGCTTGAACGCTAATGGGGCTTCCATTTCATAGATTTTACCCGTTTTGAAGTTTACGACGTATCCTCTTTCGCTGTATGGCTCTATCTCCATTGAATAAGAG
>DRAE01000101.1 GCA_011041895.1 Candidatus Bathyarchaeota archaeon | reverse complement strand
ATGAAAGCCATTGGAACAGGAAGTAGCACTATCTTAGGATTATTCCTTGCAGAAGCCCTATGGATGGGCATAGTTGGAAGCATCCTAGGCCTGGTAATGGGCATATTAGTCTCGCTGATCCTTTCCCCATTCCTTGGAAGCGTAATTCAGTTCGGAGTCCTACTATACGTACAAGTTCAGCCAAAGTTCCCAATGGAATGGGTTATAGGTCCAATAGTATTCGGAGTACTAACCTCGCTAGGGTTCAGTGCAGTACCATCATATAGAGCATCAAAACTCGACCCAGTAGTAGCTCTGAGAACACTTTAAGCTCTCAAAAGCTTGGCAGCTATACTCACAGCGAATACTGGATCTCCCATTAATTTTTTAGCAAACTTCCATACTCTAAGCTTCAGCGCAAGCTCTATTATTGACTCCTCATCCATCAAGCTAATCAACCGTATAATCTCGGGATCCTTTAGAACCTCAAGTGTTCTTCTAGCCTTTAAAGCCCACTTCATAAGTCTACCAAGCCTCTCATTAAACCTGTTCTGGTAAGCTCTTAGGAATTTCTCGCTAAAGTTTTCCTCGTCAAAAGCCTTGCAAATAACCTCTCCAGCAATCTTTCCAGCGATTATGGCTGGTCTAATTCCCTCACCGCTTATCGGAACAACATGCCCTGCAGCATCTCCGCAAAGCACGGCTCTATCATTCACAAGACTCTTTCTAGGTCCTCCTATCGGAACAGCTGCCCCATCAACCTCAACAATTTTAGCCTTTCCAAACATCTCTGGATGGTTCTCTATAAACTTGTCGAGGTGATACTTTAGAGGGGCTTTTCTGATGCCTAGGCCAACATTAGCCTCTCCATCTCCCTTTGGAAACACCCATAGATAGCCTAATGGAGCAACCTCCCTACCAACATAGACATATATGAAATCTTCTCTTTCAAGTTCACAGTCTTTCATCCTGTACTGCAATGTTGGAATAAGTTCTTGTTTACCATATCCAAATACATCCCTTGCAACAACTGACTCCGATCCATCTGCTCCAACTACAACTTCACCATGTACAGTTAGATTCTTCCATCCTGTAACCTCAACTTCCACATGATCCTCACAAACTTTAACTTTCCTAGCCCTTGTTCTAAGCCATACATCAACTCCAGCATCATATGCTCTCAGAAGAAGAGCGTTCAGAAACTTGGGTTTGTCAACGATGTAGCCATATACCCCAAACTTTCTATCAGCATCCTCAACAACAAGCTTGATACTTTCATCAGGAGAGATCAGTTCTCCACCAGCTACCCTATTTACTGCATAGCTTGGGTCGACCTTTAAGCCAGCCTCCTCAAAGGCTTCAATTAAAACCCCCTCTGCACAGGGTTTCATGCAAAGTCTCTTTTCCTTTTCAATCAATACGGTCTTTAACCCGTTTTCAGCACATATCCTTGAAACCATTAACCCAGCTGGCCCTCCTCCAACAACTATTACATCATATCTAACGCTCCCCATGTTGCATCGCCTGAAACTATTTACCCAACTTGCGAAATATATCTACGCCTCTAATATGTTCTCTCAGCTAATGCATCAGCAACTTTCAAAAGTATTCTCTTAGCCTTGGTCTCTTTCAGAGGCTTGAGAGCCTCCTTACCCTTCTCAGACAACTCATGAATCTTCTTAATAGCTGCTTCGAGAGCTCCAGTTTTTTCAATTATCTCAAGAACTCTCCTGACATCCTCCTCAGTTACAGTTCTCTTCCTAAGGTACTTGTCAAGAAATCTTTTATCCTCGCCCTTAGCATGATTATATGCGTATATCAGAAGATAATTCTTCCTTCTCTCATGTATGTCTCTTGCAGGCTTACCAGTTTTACTACTTATGCCATATACTCCGAGAATGTCATCCCTTATCTGATAGGCTATTCCAATAAGCCTGCCATACTCTCCAAGAATCTTTACCTCTTTCTCGGTTCCACCGCCTACAAGTGCACCTACCATAAGTGAAGTTTTTATAGCCTCGGCAGTCTTTTTCTCAACAAGGTCAATATACCTTCTCTCATCCATCTTCTCGATGCTCAACATTATATCATCAAACTCCCCCTCATCAATTCTAATACCGGACTCGCATGCGAGCTCAAGAACCTTAACTATAGTCTCAGGGGGGATATCCGCTTCCTTCATGGCATGAATTAGTGTCTGAAATGACTTAACAATTAAAAGATCACCAGCTAGAATTGCTGTTGGAACACCATACTTAACATGAACTGCCGGCACCCCCCTTCTAGTCTCATCTCTGTCAATGATGTCATCATGAATCAAACTTGCCACGTGACCAAACTCTGACCCAGCGGCTAGTGCAAGAACCTTCGAAGCATCTCCACCAACGGCTTCAGCTCCTAGGAGAACTAAGTTGGGCCTAATATACTTTCCACCAGCCAAGATAAGATGCCTAGCAGCTTCATAAAGTTCACTTCTAGGGGGACCCAGAATCTCAAGCATCTTAGCTATGATAATCCCAGTAGTTTTCCTAGCAAAAGAGAAAATATCCTCACTAGTTTCCGTTATAACGGCAAATCCACCCTCAATGATGTCGCCTATGCTCTCAGCAGCAATTTCGCCAGTAGGGCCAAAAACCCTTCCAACGTCTCTAAGTATTCTCCTCAAATTCTTGACGAGATCCTTAATCATAATGAATCATTATGAATAATCGAAGTAACGTTATTTAAGACTTGTGAAAAAGATGTCCAGAAAATTGAGGGAGAAATTACTCAAGAAACCAGTTAAGGACATCAAGATAGCGGAAATTCACAGCTTTAAAGAACTAATCGATGCAATGTACGAGTCAGGAGGCTTTACAGCCAAAAAACTTGCAAAGGCAACGAGAATACTAATCGAGATGTTTAAGGATAAAGAATGTACACGAATACTGGCGTTTCCAGCATGCATCCTAGCCACTGGGACAAGAGGCATAATAACTGACATTATAAAGAGGAAACTTTTCGACGTGGTGATAACTACATGTGGTTCCTTGGATCACGATCTTGCAAGAAGCTTCAAGGACTATTATCATGGATACTTTGAGGCAGATGACGAAATGTTACATAAGCTTGGAATAAATAGGCTTGGAAACGTGTTTCTACCAAATGAAAGCTACGGCATCATAATTGAAAAAGAGATGGATAAAATCCTAAGTATTATAATAAAGGATAAAAAAATCACAAAACTCTCGACCAGAGAACTCTGCTGGATCATGGGGGAGCATATCTCAGATGAAAGCTCATTTTTATACTGGGCCTGGAAAAACAAGATCCCAGTATTCATTCCTGGTATAACGGATGGAGCTGTTGGATGGCACATATGGCGATACTCTCAACTGAATAACATAACCATAGATATTCTAAAGGATGAACAGGAGCTCTCAGACGTGATCTTTGAATCAAAGAAGCTTGGAGCCCTTATAATTGGAGGAGGAATTTCAAAGCATCACACGATATGGTGGAGCCAATTCAAAGACGGCCTAAACTATGCAGTATACATAACGACAGCCGTTGAGTGGGATGGCAGCCTCTCAGGGGCAAGACCTAGAGAGGCAGTGTCATGGGGTAAAATAAATGTTAAAGCTAAAAAAGCAGTTGTTGAATGCGATGCAACGATAGCACTTCCACTAATGTTCGCAGCAATATTTGAGGAACTAAATCTCTGAAGGCTTTAGTACACGTTCAATAACTCCGTCTCTTATCCTTAGAATCCTCTGAGTCTCCTTTGCAACCTCTGGATCATGTGTAACAACGATTACTGTAACATTTTCCTCACGGTTAAGCCTCTTTAACAAGTTTACAATTTCCGCTCCAGTCTTCGTGTCAAGGTTTCCAGTAGGCTCATCAGCCAGAATTATACTTGGGTCATT
>DRAE01000051.1 GCA_011041895.1 Candidatus Bathyarchaeota archaeon | reverse complement strand
ATACTGTTGCAACTCGAACTTTGGGCTCCTAAAGTCTTTAACCTTTGACAAAAGCATCTCAAGGTGGCGCTTGTTTTTTATGATCAATGTGAGCCCCTCTTCCTGAAATATGCCTTGTATCATAGTATTTGTTACATTTTGGACAGTACAGTTTTCCTCTAAACTTGAGATGTACTAGTGGTTCACCACATACAGGACACTGCTTGAACGCGGCAAGTATTCTCCTAGTTTTCAGATATCTTAACGTCAGAGTTGCTGCCACTACTGAAAGAATTACAATGATCGTGATCAATGTCACGAACATTGCATTCCGCATCCAGTAAAGGAGCGATAGAAATTCCTCCCTGTCAAGAATATAGTCCTCTACAAGAGAAAAGTCTGCCTTCCAATCTCCGTTTGTGTCGAACATTAATTTGAATACACGATCTTTCCTGTAGAGATCTTTGATGTTGAACTCGATGGAGATCATCCATCTCTGCTTGAATGCGATGTCTTTCACGATTAATTTACGTGTTAAGTTGTATGATTGATACACTAGAGAAAATGAGATTGATTGACCTTCCAATGAGCGTATTGTTATTTCAATGCTATCACTTGGATAAGTTATAAGAAGTCTTCGGTTGGAGTATATCATGTTACCTTCAATTAGAGTGTCATTAATATCGGATATTATCATGACGTTGTTGTCCATGCTTAAAGTGATGTCAAGTATACTCTGAATTTCAAACTCAACTTCAATGGTTGCAATATTATGGAAGATTTCATTAAGTGAAGCATTCAGTTTCTCAATTCTCTCTATCAGAGGAAACTGGGTGAAAGAGAAAGCCCATGGATGTTTTACGAATGGGACTCCTATTTCGGATTTGAGATAGTTGAAGTCATAGATATAAGCTGTCAAATTTACTAATAGGCATTGCAATGGGAGAAACTTGAGATCGGACAATTCCAACTTCCTACCAGCTCCGTTACATTTGAGAAGCTGATTCATATTGGCTGCCATTGAATGTGAACCAAGATCTACGTATAGGCTTAGGTTTTGAGGAGCTTTGTAGAGTTTTACCCAATTGTAGTAGCTTGATGCAAGATATGCAATCTTAAATGTAACCTTATCTACCCAGAGGAATATGAACTCAACGTCATGCTCATGCGCTAGACCTGAAACATTAAATGTATCCTTACTGTAGTAAAGCCAGTACTCTATCACGTAGAATCTATCGTAGTTAACGATGTAAAAGTAAACTGTCTCTATATTGGGTGCAAAAGGAGCTTGTGGATACATGCTTTCTAAGCTGTCGTAAAGTAGAGTTGGGGCATGCGATGTAACTATATCAACGTAAGCTGAAGTATTTGCCTCCCTTAGAGATTTAAAGTTTTCAATAACTATCCCGTAGAAGACTGGATCCTTTGAAAAAAATGAAGAGAGTATATCGAATGTAGCGAAAATTGCCTGAACCCCCTCATCATGTAACGTCTCGTTTAGAAGCGACGACTCTCTAGCATTAAGAGACACTAGAAGTTTACATGAGCTTGACGAGATCAGCCTAGATATTCTCTGAATATCTGATACAATTTTCATAGGGTTGTCCGTTCTCTCTAGAAGGAGTATATAGTCAGTTAAGTTGGCTAGGTACTGCAAAAATGGGCATTTAACTCCTTCAATTTCGACTGGAACATTGTTCTCTAATACTTTAGATGAACAAGTTACAAAGAGTTCAAGTTCAGCCATTTCACATATGGATTTAACTTCTTTGATTAGATTAAGCAATTCAATGTAAGCACTATATTGTTCATAGTATCCAGTGTTTTCTTCAAATAAACTGTCTAATTCAATCCATAGGAGGACTCCTGTAAAGGATCTGGTTGGAACTATGTTATTTACCTCAGTGATTGATTCTAGCCATCTTATTAGGGTTTCATTATGTGAAAATTGAGAGCAATATTTTGACCAGTTATACTGTATATGAAAGGGTGTGCAAGCTACTAACCTTATGCCATTTTCTCTTGCTATCAGAGAGAACCTAAAACCGTTTCTGTCAACTACTTTCACAAAATCTTGGTTAAACGCTGTAAATAAAATGTTGATATCATATGCCTTGCACTCTTGAATTACATTCGACATTTCATCCTCTTCGCATAGAATATTCCAAACATTGTCATCGACTATGGTGGCAGGTATTACGTCACTTGGGCTTGCAGTTATTACTCCGGCGTCAAATGGAGTTTTTCCATCGAAGATCTGAATGGAAACTTTTCTCGGAGCTTCAATGTAATACAAGCCTGTACCGTTTAAAGCAATGTACTTTCTATGGATTGTGCATATTTCTCCGTTCACTTTGATCCAAGTACAGTTTTCGGTATGTATTATGGCTTTAGATTCCTCATTGTGGAGCTTAAATAAGAAACGTTTCCCTACAGCATTTGAACCTATGTATGTCATACCAGATAAGAAGTTGTTAGAGGATGCAAACACTATAGCAACTATAGGCTTATTGGATTTGAATTTTAGCAGGTGTCCATTTATCGATTTATCATAGATTACGTAATCTGAGAGTTTATCAAGTTCTATAACCCATCTGGACCCTGACATGAGGTCACGTACTTCCACTACTGTGTCATCATATAGGGAATAGATTTCAAATCCTGAGAGCTTGAGTGGTGGAGATGATAGGGCTAATCCGTAAAGCAGAGTATCAATAAACTTTCCGCGTGGAGATATTGCGTAGTTGTAACATGAGTCACCTACACAGCCTATTAATATGTCACCTGAGCTTTCAATAATGTAGGTTTTTCCAGGCTTCAGTTTACCTCCTGGATAGGAGTCAATGATCTTGTAGAAGAGAGAATTTACATGTGTTTCCAAGATCATTTCTCCACTTTCAGCATCGTAAATTTTCACAATGGAGTTTTCAAAGGCTATGGCCAGTAATGTGATCGAAGATTTACCATATACTGTCGGGGTTATGATGAATTTCCTTCCTGCGTAAAATCCTGATATCGATGGAAACCAACATGATCCATTTAAGCTTGGAAGTATGAGAATACAACTATTTGAGTAAACTGAGATGCCTCCTCTTCCAATATTGAATGCCCTAAGTTCAGCAAACCTTATAATGTCTTCAACAACACATAACTCGCCTTTAAATATCCTAACATGAGCATGATCCTCGAGACCGATCACATAGATTGGGGAATTGGTCTCTTTAAAGAAATATGTTGTAAAGTTTCCTTGCAAGAGACTTCCATGGCTGAAATTAGCTTCTTTAAAGGGGTAAATATCTGCTGGAGGAAGCGTGAAGGAAATGGATAGCAATAAAAAGAGGGTAAGTACTACCGCGGTGAGCTTATCTGTGCTCATTTATTGCATTTACCGCATCATATTTAAATAATTTCAAAGTTAGCTCTCTTCAACTTCTTTTTCGGCCATCGACTCTTCGACCGTTGGTATCCTGCCTGCTTTAAGCTCTTCTATCTGTCCACGAACCGAATGAACAAGCTCCTTAAGCTTTTCAAGAGACTGGTCAACTGATGTTATAAGCTCCTCTATTTTCACAGCTACATCCTCTAGATACGTTATCACCTTTTCAATCGTCTCTCCCCTTCCAACACCCTTAACGTATACTTCTATGTCTAAGGTATCCCAATTCCATACAATTTTCTTCTTGCCATTTTCCTCAACTATGTCAAAGTCGCATCTTATGCGTACAATGTCTTCCTTGCGTACACCCATTTCCTGTAATCTTTCAAATAGTTTCATGTTGAATTCAGCTGATGCTCTTACAACCTCTTTTGAATCTACGTTTCTTGCAGTTGCGAAGAGCACCCTTCTAGCTTTTCTCGCGTATCCAGCTGCTCTTATAAAACCTGTTGAGAGGGTTGGCATTTTGATACACCAAAAATAAAAAAGGTGAAAGAATAAAATAAAGT
>DRAE01000132.1 GCA_011041895.1 Candidatus Bathyarchaeota archaeon | reverse complement strand
TCTTTGAGAGATTTGAGGTAGATGCCATTGTAGCCTCAAATACTTTACCAGCAATGCACATTGACTACAACACGTTGAAACCTGTTCTATCAAATGTAATTGGTGGCCTTTCAGGGTCACCGCTGAGGTATGTGGCGCTAGCTATAATATACAATCTCTTCGAATCAACGGAGATTCCCCTGATAGGATGTGGAGGTGTGCTAGACTATAGACATGTTTTGCAGTACCTTGCATGCGGTGCCCGTGCAGTGCAGATAGGTTCAGGAATAATGGTGAAGGGCCTCAAAATATTTGAGGAGATACTAAGTGGATTGCGAACGTTCATGGAGAATAGAGGATTGACAAAGTTATCCGATATTGTAGGTGTGGCCCATGGATAACCTCATATATAGAACCGTCAAAGTAGCGAAGATAAGGAGAGAAGCTTGCTCAGTTTATACGGTTAAATTCAAAGACCCTCTCACAGCAAAAGCTACTCCCGGCCAATTCGTAATGATCAATGTCATAGGGGTGGATGAGTTTCCAATGTCTCTCTCATATATTGGAGAGATCTCCGGTGTAACTTTCAAGGTTATTGGAGAGGGAACGCAGGCACTATCCGAGGTGAAGGTAGGCGAGTATATTGGAATCAAGGGCCCCTTAGGTCACGGCTTTCAAATTGACCCGAGAGATCGCCTAGTCTTAGTAGTTGGGGGAGGGATAGGATTAGCTCCACTTATACCGTTGATAGAAAAGCTCATAGAAAACGGTGTTGAAACTAAAGTAGTGTTTGGAGTGCGCTCCAGCGAGGACATATTCTTCAGAGATAGGTTAAGTGCACTTGTAGATGATGATTTAATCATAGTAACTGAGGACGGTTCATACGGTGTAAAGGGAACAGCTCCAAAGATTGCTAGAAAGCTGGTTAGAGAGAATCACTTCTCTAGAATCTATGCCTGTGGCCCGGAGAAAATGCTTTACAAGGTGTTCAGGATAGCTGTCAGGTATGGTGTAAAGGCACAGTTCAGCTTAGAGAGATACATGAAATGCGGTGTGGGATTGTGTGGCAACTGCTGTCTCGATCCATTGGGTCTTCTTGTATGTAAGGATGGTCCAGTTTTCGACGTAGAAACCCTGAAGAAAATCTCAGACTTTGGAAGATTCAAGAGAGATCCTTCAGGCATGAAAATTAAAGTTTAAATACATCAGTCAATTAGCTTTAAAGTGAGTCCTCTAAAAATCGTTTAAAGGTGATATGTGATGCCAGGCTCCCATGGAAGTCTTACAAAAGCTGGAAAGGTAAGAAGCCAGACCCCAAAGATCCCAGCCAAGCCTAGAAAGTCAAAGTCTCCAAGAGTATGGAGAAAGGTAACCTATAGGAGACGCTTCATATTTGGGGGTAAGTGGGGTCAGCAGAAATAGCAGATAGAATTCAACTTTTCTATCTTGTTTTTACCAATAGCTAAAGTTAAATACCTCTATTCTCCTTTATTACATGACTGACATATGGTAGAGTACAGCGAAAACTATGAACTTGAGAAACTGGTTTGCAGGAGAATTATAGAGGAAGTCAAGACTAACCCTAGCATATCAAAGGAGGATCTTCAGAGACTTAAAATCAGAATTTGTAGGGAGTTAAATGCGAAGTTTATTCCATCAAACTCCCTGATCTTAAAGTACTTGACAGATGATGAACGTAAGACTATAGGCCACATCTTCAGGAGAAAGGATGTCCGATCGATAAGTGGAATGGTCATAGTTGCTGTCATGGCAAAACCCTTTCCATGCCCTCATGGAAGATGCATATACTGTCCAGGAGGCCCTTCAATAAACGTTCCGCAAAGCTATACTGGTAAAGAGCCAGCAACTCTAAGAGCAATAGAGCACTCATATGACCCATATTTACAGGTTAAGAATAGGCTTAGACAGTTGAAGGCCATAGGACATGAAATAGACAAGATGTGGCTAATTGTCATGGGAGGGACTTTTCCATCATTTCCGTTAGAGTATCAGAGATGGTTCATGAAGAGATGCTTTGAAGCAATAGCTGAGTGTAAGGCATCGTCGCTGGAAGAGGCTCAGAAAAAAGCTGAAACTTCAAGGATTAGAAATGTTGGTATAACCTTCGAAACTAGACCCGATTATGCAAAAGAGCCTCACGCTAACCTAATGCTAGAGCTGGGTGGAACCGCTGTTGAGATAGGGGTGCAGCATCCCAATGATGAGATCTACCGCTTCGTACAAAGGGGCCACAGCGTAGAGGATGTAATAGAGGCTACGAGAATACTCAAGGACTGTGGCTTTAAAGTCTGTTATCATCTTATGCCTGGGCTTCCCCTATCAGATTTCTACAAGGATCTTAAAGCCTTTAAATATGCGATATATGCTCCAGAGTTCAGCCCTGACAGATTGAAAATCTACCCGACACTTGTCCTAAAGGGAACAGTTCTATATGAGATGTGGAAGCGTGGAGAATACAGGCCATACTCCACAGATGAGGCTGCTAGGCTGATAATAGAGCTTAAAAAGATGATACCTCCATGGATAAGGATCATGAGAGTGCAAAGGGATATTCCATCACATATAATAGTGGATGGAGTTAAAAGGAGCGATCTTAGAAGCTATGTGCATGAACTCATGAAGAAGCATGGGCTGAGATGCAGATGTATAAGATGTAGGGAAGTTGGTCATAGACTGTTGAAAGATGGCATTTTCCCTGACCCAGATCATGTAAAGCTTGTGAAGAGAGTATATGAGGCTTCAGAGGGGATTGAATATTTCATCTCATTTGAGGATGTTAAAAATGATATTCTGATAGGTTTTGTTAGACTGAGATACCCATCTGAAAAGGCTCATCGCCCTGAAATAGAGATTGGGAAAACCACTATTGTGAGGGAGCTTCAGGTTTATGGTAGATTAGTTCCTGTGCCAGAGAAGCCTGAAAGCGTTGAAGAATGGCAGCATAGAGGTTATGGTAAGCTTCTGATGAGAGAGGCTGAAAAGATAACTGTGGATGAGCTTGACTGCCATAAAATACTCGTGCTAAGTGCCATTGGAACTAGGGAATACTATAGGAAGCTTGGATATCATCTAGAGGGAGTTTATATGTCAAAGAGGTTGTCAAGCTAACTATTTTCAATTTACAGCTATTATATTAGAGTGAATGCCCATGATAGAGTCACATTATAGCTCAAAGGTTGCATCCTTTCTAGAGAAACATGGCTTAAAGGTAGGCGATTACGTTGAAATCAGAATCAACTCTACAACTTTAAAAGGCATAATAATGCCGTCAACGATCTTCAGTGGAGAAGACATTTTAATTCTGAAACTTGACAACGGCTACAATACAGGAGTTTCCATTTCTAGAATAAAAGCAGTAAAGAAGCTAAGAAGGGCTAGCGTCTTTGAGGAATATCACTTAGAGAGCCCCCCCATTCCAGAGAATTTGCCTAGGGTATCACTTATAGGAGCTGGAGGTACAATTGCCAGTAGAGTCGACTATGAAACTGGAGCGGTTAGACCAGCTATAAAACCCGAGGATCTATATGAAATTATACCGGAGCTATCTACAATGGCCATTATAGAGTCTAGGGAAGTGCTCAATATATTAAGTGAAAATATGCATCCCAAATACTACACTAAACTTGTAAAGACGATTCATGACGAGGTAACCAGAGAAGATGTTAAGGGAGTTATAGTGACTCATGGAACGGATACGATGGCATACACGGCAGCTGCGGTAGCGTTTTCTATACAGAACCTCCCCAAGCCCGTGATACTGGTAGGATCTCAACGTTCATCAGATAGACCTTCCTCAGACGCATTCCTAAACCTGATATGTGCAGTATATGCAGCGTCCACGATTCCAATAGCGGAGACTATGGTACTAATGCATGGTTCCATCAACGACGATTATTGTCTCCTACATAGAGGTGTTCGCGTAAGAAAATGCCACACAAGTAGGAGAGACGCATTCAAGTCGATAAACGATATTCCACTAGC
>DRAE01000110.1 GCA_011041895.1 Candidatus Bathyarchaeota archaeon | reverse complement strand
TGGGTAAACAATGGTTATCGATCATTGTACTTCAGCTTCGAAATAGAGGCTTGCACTGGAGAATACTGTGATAGGATCATGACAAACGCTGTTGAATGGGTAACAGGTTGGAGATTTGAGAACACAACTGGCAGAATTGGAGGGGTTCGAGCTTTAATTGATCAACTGAGTAAGTTCAATGGAACCGATGAAAAAGTTCCTGGAGAAACAATATTTGAGGGAGATCTCATTATACCGGAGAAAGGATTTTCAAGTTTAACTGTGAACGTTAATGGTACAAAAGGGTTATTTCTTATAGTATTGCATCCGACAATGGATAATGTACACGTGTACATAGAGTATGGTAAAGTGGCCTCTGTTAGATACCCAGAGAGAGTATCATTGATAGCTATTCCGAATGTCAGTGGAATTTTAGAAATAAAAATGAGAGCAGATGCCGATCTTGGATTGAACCCTGTACACATGTGTGTTAAGTGTTGTGAGAGAGCATCTCCTCCAATGGTGTACATTACAGCGCCTAAGAACAATAGCGTGATTCATGGGAATCAGATAACTGTTGAATGGAAGATTATCAATGGGACTTATAACATTGAAAAAGTAGAAATACGCTTAGACAATGGAACATGGATTAATGTTACGGGATTTAACAATTTCACCTTTGAAAATCTCACTGAGGGAATTCATGTGATTAGTGTTAGAGTTGTGGATTCAATGGGCTTTACAGGACAGGCAAAAATCATTACAAAGGTAGTTAGTGAAAAGGAGAGTTTGCAGGAGATACCTTTAGGGATCATTGGAATCATTCTCGGAGCTATGGCAATTACCGTGGGAGCATTTCTACTCTTGAGACGCATGAGATGAATTAAATTATAGTAGCCTTTAACTTGAAGTAATGATGAAAGAAATTGAACTTAAAGTACTTGAAGTAAACGCTGAAACTGTTAAGGGGAAACTTGAGAAACTAGGGTTTAAAAAGGTCTTTGAAGGAATGATACACTCATGCTACTTTGACATGAATGGAAAACTCAGAGAGACTGGAAGAGTTTTGAGGCTTCGCAGAAGAGGGGATACTACTCTTCTGACATATAAGGAGGTTACATATGAGAGATTCAAAAAAGCCTTAGAGATTGAGCTTGAAGTATCCAGCTTTGATGAGATGAAAGCTATTCTTGAAAGACTTGGGTTTAAAGTTTATCTGAGAGTAACTAAGCATAGGATATCCTACAAGGGGAAGGATGGCAACGTTGTTCTAGACACTATAATTGAGCCCATAAAGATTCCAACATACGCTGAAATTGAGTCAAGCTCCAGTAGGAAAGTAGATAAAATCATTAGGAAGCTTGGGCTTTCAGACATGAAAATAGTGAACTGGAACGAGGAGACCGTTATAAACTATTACATGAACACTCTGAGGAAGGCTGATTAAAATATGAGAATTAAACATATAGATGAGGAGAAATTCTGGAGTGTAGCGTATAAGTTTAACTCCAAAGTATTCGATTCCTTTAACCTTTATAGGCTGTGGTTCAGAGAAGCATCTCATCTAAGAGTTTTCTGGGCTAGAGAGGGAATCGATGAAAAATACATGGGAATAACCGGAAATAAGCAGTTAGTTGGCGTATTCAATTTTTCAAAAGTTAGATTTTATGAGAGAAAAAGCTGGGGTTCTAACGAGAAAAAATATAGAATGGAAATAAGGGAGTTATACTTTCTCAAAGATGAGGACACTTGTATACAGTCTATAGTGGACTTTATGCATAGGACAAAAGAAGTTTTTGGTGTTTCAAGTTGGCTTTACCATGAAGAATTGATGAAAACTGGATTGGACCCATATGCAAGATCTATAGTAATTGCATGGGACACGAAAACAGATGTGAAAAAGTACAATAGGAGGGTTAAGGTTAAGGCTACCAAGGAAGTATTTAACCTAAGTGTTTTAAAAGAGATTCAACATGAGAGCTGGAGCTTCTTCATGAGACCCGACCCTAAAAGACATGTCGTTTTAATCGCTTACTTGGATGATGAAGCGGTTGGCTCCGCTTATCTTAATGTTTTCAGTGGAAACATTGACTATGGTGTTCATGTTAAGCGAGATTACTGGAATCAGGGAATCGGCTCGAGTATATTGAGGAAAGCTCTCGAGTTCTATCGTAGAAGAAACTTTAAACACATGTTCGTGATCAGAGTGCTTTCCCCCATTACAAGGGTTGGGGAAAATGATAGAAGAGCCCTGAGCTTTTACATCTCCAGAGGAGGGAAAGTGATTAGAGATTATGTGGGGTTCAGGTTTAAAAAGCGTGGGAGAGTACAGCTTCCACGGGTGGAAGCTTACTTTAAATAGGTTAGCGTGTGAAGATTGGAGTTACTATCTCGATGTTTTCAGAGTATATTTTCACCCTTAATATGATAGTGCCATTGTTCGAGGTAAATCTTAGAATCAGATAGCCAACTAAAGTAATCACTGAATGTTCAGTATGTTGGAGATGGGATATCCATACGTCACCTAACCTAAGAATTGGAATACTAATTGTGAAATGGATTGTACATGATTGACCTGGGCTAAGTGGAGAACCTACGTAATCGAATCCATATCCTATGCTCACATTGTTAAACTGCACTGCATGCTCAACACCTGCCACCTCAAAGTTTCCATGGAGATCCATTACCTCAACACTTCCAGTAGCGACGATGTAACCGTTACATGAACCATTCCATTTTACGGAGAACGATTTGACAAGTATCTCTGCAATGCGCTTTCCATTCAAGGTAATATTTCTATCAATGGGTAGAACTCTCGCAAACCTGTCCTCGATAGTTCTCGTCAAATTTGTACGGTAATTGATAACGTACTCGAACCGTGAAGAAAGCTGCTTTGCCGTTGGAAGCGTATAGATTACGGATCCGTTTATTTTTATGGATAGAAGTTCATTGTTCAGAAGGTAATCTGCAACTATTTTATATGCCTTGTCATTTGGAATCGTTACATTGACATTTACAGCTGAAATTGACTCGCTTGCCACGGTTTTATTTATTATGTCTACACCACTTGCAATGAAGTTTCCATATGAGTAGACTTTGAAAACAATGTATACAATGAACACGTTGAATGGAAATGTGTTCTCGACTTTAATTGTTACATTGAGCAACGTGAGACTGTTGAGCACCTTGTATGATGACACCCCAATATGCCTTATCTTAATCATTCCTATCTTGAGCCATGGAGCTTCAAATATGATATATTGAAATATTATTGCTGCAGTAACTATGCTTACCAAGGCTAGCATTGTAAGTAAAGCTTGCTTTCTCAACTCGAGTAGAGTATAGTCTTCTATATGGATTAAATTTAATTCCAAACTATATGGAATATATTGACGAGAATGCAGAGCATTGACAAGCTTTTAATAATTCTTTTAATGGTAACCATAGCTTTGGAAGCTTCTACTATAATTTATTCAGCATCGCTAATGGGAGTTTGTGGGAAACTTAAGATAATATCTAAGGTAGAGAATCCAGACATTAGCATGTTTAGGATCGATTGCTTAAATGTAACCGAGGATTATACGGCTATTATGCTGACAGCTGAAATGTATAATCCTAACCCTTACGCCATTACGGTTCACCACGTAAAAATTTCAGTTTACGTTAATGAAATTCAGCTGATAAGGTCAATTAATGAAAGCACTTTTAGAATAGAGCCTTTGTCAAGGTTTAGGTATGTTAAGATAGAGTATGTTCGAAACGATTATTTTGTCGACGCTATTCTAAGTCATTTATCAAATGGAGAAGAGAGCATAGTTGAAGCCTTGCTCGATACGAGCTTTTCAATTCATCCAAATGAGTTGAGAAGATTTCCATTTAAGGCCATTCTCTCCTTTAAAACAGATATACTTGGAATAGTGTTATCGAAGATAAATGAGGGGCTTCCAGAAGATATTCTCATAGAGACCCCCTCTCACCTATACAAACTTAGGATCATATACGTTCATCTTTTGTGGGGTGAAGTATCTGAGTCATACGTCGAGGTTATAGGATTCGCACGCGTGAAGAATATCGGAGATGAAACAGTATCCTTCAAGGAAGTTGTCTATGAGGCTATTTTAAACAATGAAACTATTTATCGTGAAGAGAAAAGACTTACGCAAAGCATACCTCCAGGAAGCATATGCATTATTCCATTAAAATTTGATATCCCAGCGCATGTGATCAAGAGAGCATGGTGTCTTCATGTGAAAAATAATGAAGAAAGCACCTTGGTTCTCAGAGCATATCTGGTGTTTCAAGGCAAAGAAATTCTACTTTTTGAGAGGGACGCTTACATTGAAACTGACATTTTTAAAATCCATTACTTAAAATAATGAATACCTGGATGTGGCATGTATGCATGAATGGGCACTAGCTGA
>DRAE01000008.1 GCA_011041895.1 Candidatus Bathyarchaeota archaeon | reverse complement strand
GATGCCATGTGATGAGCCCATGAACATACTCCACAGATTCTGCTTGTTATCCTTGGCATTTCCTCAACTGGTCTTCCAATGCAGAACTGTTCAAAACCTCTAAGCTCTATAACTTGGAAGAATGCATCTTTAACGTTTCCATTCTCATCTAGAAATATTGAGATTTTAGCCTCTCCCTCGAGTCTTGAAGCTGGCTCTATCACGATAAATCTGCTCATTCTTTATCACGTCTCCTGCGAGTTCTTCCTAGGATGGAGCCTGGGAGTGTGAATCTATAGAAGTATCCTGCTGGATCAACTATCTCTTCTACAACCTTCTTCAAGCGCTCTTCCCCAACCTCTCTTTCCTTATCAGCGTAGACTATTGAGCTTATCATTGAGATCAGTTTTGCACCCATGTCAACTACTTCAGGTGATGGACCCATGCATCCTCTACATGGCATGTTAACTTTCAAACACCTTGCATCGCATCCACTTCTAGTAGCGGGGCCCATGCAAATTATTCCCTGTGCAAGTAGGCACTTCTTCTCATCAATCTCCTTTGCCTCACTTATTCTCACAAATTTCTTTACAACAATCTTGTCAGGCTTCTCTCTTGGACATTCATCGCATACTGTTTTCAATCCTGCTAGAACAGTTCCCTTCTCTGGTAGAGGTTCACCTCTCTCAGCATGAGCTATTATTGTTTCGAGAAACTTTTCGACAATCTCCCCTGGAGGTGGGCATCCTGGCACATATAGGTCGACATCAACTATCTCGTCGAGAGGATGAATCCATTCACGTAACTTTGGAATCTTTAGTCGCTCATCTTCGCATGTCACTCCTGGAATCTTCTCCTCCGGGTTTACTGTGGAGAATGTTTCAATGTACACTTTTTTCAGGAGTTCATCTCTGAAGAATAGGTTTGCGAGACCAGGTATTCCTCCAAAGCATGTGCATGAACCATATGCTACAATGTATTTGGCCTTTTTAGCAGCTTCTTTTACTAAATGCTCATGTTCCTCTGTTCTAATCGAGCCATGAACTATGAGTATGTCGATTGACTCCGCTTTCAGTAGCGAATCCACTTTGAGATCCATGGCTATTGGCCAGTATACTATGTCGAGGTATTCTAAGGCCTTGACGAAAGTTTCACCGGCGTCTACAAGCGATGTATCGCATCCTGAACATGATCCAGTTGGTATAATTGCTAACTTGAGCTTCTTCATCCTAAGTCACCTTTATTGGACCCAGCTTTCTTAACTCCTCAACAAATTCCTTAACGACTCTCGCGAATTTTTTACCCTCGGTGGCTGAGATCCACTCAAGTCTCAGCCTACGCTCATCGATTCCAAACTGCCTAAGCATTTTCTTGAGTAGCGTTACTCGCTTGAAGCATTTGAAGTTTCCATTAATGTAGTGGCAGTCTCCTGGAGTATGGCATCCGCCGACTAATACGCCGTCAGCGCCTTCCTTGAACGCCTGAAGTATGAACTGTGGATCTATTCTCCCAGAGCATGGAACCGTTATTGGAATTATGTTTGGAGGATACTCTAGTCTACTAACTCCAGCTAGGTCAGCTCCAGCGGATGCACACCATTTACATAGGAAGGCCACTATTTTGGGCTCAAATCTCTTCGCCATCTTTTATCCCAGCATAGACTTTATCATTCTGAGCACGGTCTTATCCTCAATGTTTCTAAGCTGCATTGCACCAGACGGGCAAGCAGCACTACATGTCCCACATCCAGCGCATAGGATTTCATTAACTCTTGCAACTCCCTCAACGATCTCTATTGCACTATATGGGCAAATTGACGCACATACTCCACATCCAGAGCAGATTTCTTCATTGACCTCAGCCACGAGTGGTTCACGGTATAGCTTGGGTCTGGTTAGAAGTGATATTGCCTTGCTTGCAGCTGCACTAGCTTGTGTAACTGTTTCCGATATGTCCTTGGGGCCTTGGGCGCATCCACAGATGTATATTCCATCGCTTACGGATTCAACTGGCCTAAGCTTTGGATGAACCTCTTGGAGGAACCCATACTGATCTATTGGAATCTTCAGTTTCTTCGCTAGCTCAATGGAGCCTGTTGGGATCATTCCCATTGCTAGGACTACCATGTCGACTTCAAGTTTAACTGGGACGCCAGTTAAGGTATCGACTCCATGAACTATGAGCTTTCCATTTTCCTCGTATATCTTGGAGACTCTACCTCTTATGTAGGTGATGCCATACTCTTCTTGCACTCTCTTGATGAACTCTTCATAGCCTTTTCCAGCTGCTCTTATATCAATGTAGAAGACGTATGCCTCTCCATCTGGAACCCTGTGCTTATAGAGCATTGCATGCTTTGCAGTGTACATGCAACATATCTTTGAACAGTATGGGAGATGATTTTCATCTCTTGAACCTACACATTGGATGAAGGCGATTCTCTTTGGAATCTTTCCATCGCTTGGCCTTCTAATTTCTCCTCCAGTTGGGCCAGTGGATGAGAGAAGTCTTTCGAATTCAAGGGAGTCTATCACATCCTCATATCTGCCATAACCGTATTCACCTATCTTCTCCTTTGGATATAGGCCGTATCCAGTTGCCACTATTATTGCACCGACTTCCTCTTCAATTATCTCCTCTTTCATGTCGAAGTCAATGGCCTCCTGCTCGCAGACATCCTTGCACTTTCCACATTTAATAGGGTTGAAGCCTAGACAGCTTTCAGGGTCAATGACGTAGGCTGCAGGAACAGCTTGTGGGAATGGGATATAAATTGCCTTTCTAAGGCTTAAACCTCTATCAAACTCGTTTAGGACGAGAACCGGGCAAACATCTGCACAGTCTCCGCACATGGTACACTTGTACTCATCCACATACCTCGGTCTTTTAAGGATCTTGACCCGGAAGTTTCCAACATAGCCAGAAACCTCGATAACTTCACTACAGGTATATAATTTGATAAGTGGATGCCTAGCCACCTCAACCATTTTTGGAGTAAGAATACACTGTGAGCAATCCAGCGTAGGGAATGTTTCTGAAAGCTGTGCCATATGACCTCCAATTGTAGGAGATTTCTCCACGAGAATCACTGGTATTCCAGCGTTTGCTATATCAAGGGCAGCCTGTATTCCAGCTATTCCTCCTCCTATAACTAGGCATTTTCTCACAATGTCAAGCTCGATCTTATGCAATGGCCTGTTCTTGACGACTTTTTCAATGGCTCCCCTTATGATCCTGATAGCTTTCTCAGTTGCCTTTTCAATATCTGTGTGAACCCAGCTGCACTGTTCTCGTATATTCGCTATCTCACATTTGTACCTGTTTAACCCAGCCTCTTCACATACCTTTCTAAAAGTCTCCTCGTGCATTGTTGGAGAGCATGCAGCGACAACAACAGCTGTCAGCTTCTTTGACTTTATCGCGTCGTAGATCAGCTTCTGGCCGGGATCTGAGCACATGTACTTATAATCTTCCGCATGCACTACATATGGATGCTTTGATATCTCCTCCACAACCTTCTTCACATCAACAGTTGCTGCAATATTCCGTCCACAGTGACATACGAATACACCTACCCTCTCCCTTACAGCCATACATTGACACCTTCAAACTTTTTAGCGTAATCATATCCTTCTTTAAGGGCTTTCAGGTTAAGCTCTAAAAATCTTTTTGGAACACTTTCCTCAACTGATTTCTTCATCGAATCGAAGCTTACAATTTTAGTTATGCCAACTATGAAGCCGAGCATTACAATGTTGGCAACTATTCTGTGACCGAGTTTCTCAGCTATTCTAGTGGCTGGAATCTTGTAGATGTTGGCATGCTTTGCTCTTTCATCTAGCTTAACCAGATCCTCATCTACTATCAGTATCCCATTTTTCTTGAGCATTGATATGTAAGCGTCATATGCCTGCTGGGACATTATCATCATTATGTCAGCGTTCCAAACATATGGGTAGTCAATTTTCTCGTTGCTTATTGCAATGCATGAGCGAGCTTTTCCACCTCTAGCCTCGGCTCCATAGCTTGGTATAAAGACGCTGTGCAAGTTCTCATGGACGGCAGCGGCTCTTCCAGTAATGTATCCTGCCAGAACTATCCCCTGTCCTCCTGTTCCACCATATATTATATCGATTCTTCTTCTCTCCATTTTAGTATCCTCTCACGGATCTTATAAGCTCATAGTAAGCGTCTTCAAACGCTTTCTTTTCTATATCTACGAATTTCCCGATAATGATTTTCTCTCCAGGTTCTATGGCAATGTTCTTCGTATCCTCAAAATTTCTTATTTCACAGTTTTTCATGAAGAACTTCATCATGTCAAGTCCACGTGGCATGTTGTTTCTTCTACCATATACTGTTGGACATGGCGATAAAACTTCTATGAATCTGAATCCCTTTTTCTGGAGTGCTTCTATAATGGATTCAGTTAATCTTCTCGTGTGCAGAACAGTCCATCTGGCAACATACACTGCCCCACATGACGCGGCAACATGTGGAAGATTGAAAGCATGCTCCACGTTACCATAGGGTGAAGTTGATGTACGTGCCTGGTATGGAGTGGTTGGACCATATTGTCCTCCAGTCATTCCATAGATGAAATTGTTT
>DRAE01000078.1 GCA_011041895.1 Candidatus Bathyarchaeota archaeon | reverse complement strand
GGGTTCTATGGCTGATGGATGATTGTGGCTTTCAATTTTCATTGCAATGACGATTTCATCTCCTATTTCCACCATTCCAGCATCCTGTCCGGGGCCTACGATAACATATGGAGCCTTCGTTGGAAGCATTTTAAGGACTTTCTTTGAGGATTTATAGCTGCAGTGCTCGCTCCACATTACATCGAACATTCCAAGCTCTATTTCCGATGGTTCTCTACCTAGTCTCCTCCTAATATCCTCAAGCTCCTCAGGAGATAAGCTACTCATTTTCCCTCATCCACTTCAGCATTGACTTGAACATTAACAGACCATCTGGAAAGTTTCCGGACAGAATTTTCTCAGAGGCTCTCTCCGGATGGGGCATCAGCCCAACAATGTTTCCATCCTTGTCACATATTCCAGCAATGTTTTCGGTGGAGCCATTTGGATTATATTCTTCAGTTACCCTGCCATTTTCGTCACAGTATCTTAGCACTATTCTCTCAGAGATTCTCTTAAGAGTTCTTTCATCGGCGAAGAAGCGTCCTTCCTTGTGAGCTATGGGCATTTTAACTACTTGACCTGTCTTGAACAAGTTTGTGAAGGCTGTGTCTGTCTTCTCTACTCTGAGGTGAACCCATTTGCAGATAAATGTAAGCGTTGAATTTAGTAGGAGGGCTCCAGGGAGAAGTCCGGCTTCAACTAGGATTTGGAAGCCATTGCATATTCCAAGTATAGGTTTACAGTCGTCATCCATTAACTCAAGCTGTTTAACGGATGGACTATGGGCAGCTATGGCTCCAGCCCTTAGATAGTCTCCATAGGAGAAGCCTCCTGGAAGGATGGCTGCATCGAAGCTATCAGCTTTAAAATGCTCATGCCACACAATATTCGCGTCAACCTTTAGAACATTCCTGAGAACATGCAGTACATCCTCGTCACAGTTTGTCCCTGGAAACTTTAGAACGGCAACCTTCATTCAACGGACACCTTTAGCTCATGTATCACTGGATTAAATATCCTGAGCTCGTTTAGAGCTCTGTAGACTTCTTTCATTGCCTCCTCGACGTCATTGGCTTTCACTATGAATTCAAGATACTTCCCTGTTCTAATAGACTCTACATTCTTGAATCCATGCACTAAGAGAAGATTTTCACGTATCGTTTCTCCTTCAGGATCTCTTGCAGCCCTTTTACATTTCAGTATAACTTCGACTCGGAACTTCTTCATTTGAGCTCAATCCTCTCCTTTATTGCTTCATAAACTTTTCTATAAGCTTTCAAAACATCCTCTGGTGAACCACCCCTCCTGTAAATATCCTTATCAAATGACTCTCCATTTATCCATAGCCTCATTGTGTCGCATGTGAGCTCATCCCCTATCATGAGCTCCCCTTGCATCGTTGTTCCAAACTCAAGTTTAAAGTCGACAAGCGTAAAACCAAGCTCTTCAAAGAACTTCTTCAATATTTCATTGGCTTTAAGCGTTATCTGCTTCATTTCCTCAATGGCTTCTCGGTTTACTATATATTCTAGGTGGCATTCATTTAGCAGTGGATCTCCAAGTTCATCTGACTTGTAGAAGAACTCTATTATAGGTTTCTTGAGCCTTTCACCTTTCTTCAGCATTGGAAGTCTTTTCAATAGGCTTCCAGTGGCAATGTTTCTGCACACTATCTCCAGTGGAATCATGTTAAGTTTCCAAGCTAGCATTTTGTTGGGTGGAATGTATTCAATGAAGTGGGTTTTCACCCCGTTTTCA
The DNA here is from genome assembly GCA_011041895.1 of Candidatus Bathyarchaeota archaeon. GTDB lineage: Archaea > Thermoproteota > DRAE01 > DRAE01 > DRAE01 > DRAE01. Next base: position 2,898 of record DRAE01000078.1, on the reverse strand, counting down.
TTTAAGAGCTTGAAAATAGCAGATGAAATGTAGGCGCTTATAGCTCCTTTTTCAGGGATAATATCGTGGCGCTTTCCATTGAAGGCAGTTATGTCATCCTTGAAGAAAATGATTACCTTGCTTCCATCATTCTCCGCTGCAAACACCTTTTTAGTCTTGCCTTCACAAATCTTAGCAGCCATTAACCGCTCCCTTTTTTAAACAATAATCTGTGAAAAGCATATAAGGTTTAGAGAAAAAATTGACAGGAAGATATCAAAACTATCTTCTAAGAACTCTAATGGCAACCCCTATTATCAGGACGGCAACGAATATCCCTAGCAGGAGCATATATGGTGTCCAAGCTGTTTCCTTTGCTCCGATTTTAACAGTAAATGGTGAACTTGGCCCCTCTGGTGGTAGCATGGCTACATTACCAGATGTATCGTTTGCCACTATATAGTACTCGATAATGGAGTCTACAATCTCCGTTTCTGGTATCGTGTATGAGTAGAAGGTTTCATTTACTCTTTCCATGATAACTGATGTCCAATTTCCAGTTTCTCCAATCCTATAGTACAGAATTACTGTGTCCACTTCAATGTTATCCGTGACCTGTACAGTTATTGTAAGTGGTTTTCCTTTCTCATGATGTTCGATTGGAGTGTGAATTATTGTTGGAGCTTCGATATCTGGAGGTGGATTGTCGACATAAACTGTGATTGAATCTGTAGCTGTATTGTTTCCATAATCTACGGCGGTTACAGATATTCTATGATAGCCGTTCTCAACTTGACGTGAATCCCATGTCCATGTAAAGGGAGCTAAATTGTCGACGTACGCTAGCTGGTCATCAATGAAGAACCTGACTTCGGCTACTTGAATGTTATCTGTTGCATTGACAGCTATCTCCACGGTTCCCTGAACAGTAGAGCCATTTTGAGGTTGAACTATTTTCACAGTTGGAGCTTCCTCGTCAAGTATCCCTTGCTCCTCGTCTATCGTCAATATCTTGTCGGCTTCAATGTTTCTGAATCTCTGTATAACCCCGCTTGGCCACCTTATCTCTAGCAAATCAATTCTGTCATGATCTCCAAGTCCAAAGTGTGCCTCAGGAGGATTTTGCCCGGGGAGCCCTGAGCTTATGTCTATGTCTCTTATCTGTATCTGGTCTCCGACTACAATCTTTATTCTAGCACCTACTCCATAGCTGTTGCTTTGCCTGCCTATAAGCTTGACTCTAAGCCAGTGATTATCATTTCCAAGGTTCATGAATAAGTGGAGGCCGCCCTCTCCTCCAAACTCGCTTCTGCCTCCAGTGATTATGTCTAGGAAGCCATCATTGTTGAAATCGATCCATGCACAGCTAGCTGCATCCCATATCCTTACACCAGCATCCTCTGTCACGTCTCTGAAGGTGAGATTTCCATTGTTTAGGTATAGGAATGAGTATGCAAATGGAACATAGCTTTTAACCTGTGTAATGAACATGTCAAGATAGCCGTCATTGTCAAAGTCAGCTAATGTAACGGCTGAGAAAAGTTCATCATAGTAGAATCTGTCTTTTACGCTTCCAATCTCGTGAATTGGAATGCCTGACTGGTTTCTAATGTTCGTAAACGTGAAGTCCGGGGGGCCATTGTTTATGAATATGTATGAGTCCTCGCATGCAGGTCCCCTTATTGGATCCTTATGTGCAAGGTTTATTACAACTAGGTCTAAGTAGCCGTCGTTGTTGAGGTCTCCCCAGGCAGCTGAGAATGAATGGCCATAGTAGGGTGGATCTATTCCCTCCACACCCAGTTGTTCAGCTACCTCGGTAAAGGTTCCGTTTCCATTGTTTCTCCAGAGGTAGTTTCGTTGAAGCCTGTAGTTTGCAACGTAAATGTCTAGGTCTCCGTCATTGTCAAAGTCTCCCCAGCATGCGCCATGCCCTCTGAGATTTTCATCGATGATACCAGCTGACTCTGTCACCTCCTGGAATATTCCATTTACGTTCCTGTAAAGCTTGTCGGGGCATCCGAATTCAGGCGGCTCTCCTTTACCCATTTCAAAGTTCACCATATAGAGGTCCAGCCATCCATCATTGTCAAAGTCTCCCCATGCAGCACCCTTTGTAGCATATTCGTCACATATGTTTCCACACTCAGCGGTTACATCTGTGAAAGTTCCATCGCCATTATTCATTAAGAGGTAGTCTCTGCGCTTCAACGGATCAAGATTGTCAGCGCCTACAGATACAATGTCAGGCCATCCATCATTGTTGAAGTCTCCAAAGAAACCCGCATCCGTTAATCCCATTAAGTGAGATAGACCAGCCTCCTCAGTTACATCGGTGAACGTGTAATCGGGAGGGCCATTATTTCTAAACAATCTACATCCATCAACGAGAATATCCATGTAACCATCTCTATTATAGTCTCCGACGGCAACTCTGCAACAAGCTCTCACTGGAAGAGTTAAAGTTAAGCCAACTCTATGCGTGACATCTATGAATTTTAGCTGGCGGGGATGTGCAACTTCGGAAACTTGAATTGAATGTGTAAAGCATAGCGGTGAAAGCAGTAGTAATAGCAGTGGCAGCATGACAATATGTTTCGAAATCATGAACATGCTGCACCGACACGCTAAAATATGCAGTGCCTAATATAATAGTTTTAAACTTGAGTGAAATTAAGTGAACCATTTAATCACGTTTTTAGACTCTATTCCCATGCTTTCCAGCTTCTCCATGAAGTCCTTAAGATCCTTATATGGTCTATTTGCTACAATTCTTGTAGCAACTTTTTTTCCTATGCCAGGTACTGTCTGTAAGAGATTCATTGTTGCCGTGTTAGGGTCTAGCGGATATGGTACTGCCGTTACTGAGCGCATTCCATGATCGGCTACTTTAACATCTATGTATTTTCCAAGTGGAAG
>DRAE01000035.1 GCA_011041895.1 Candidatus Bathyarchaeota archaeon | reverse complement strand
TTGACCCACATACACATCATTTTTTCAGTAACTATACTACAATAGAGCTCCTAAAGGTCACAGGATATCGTGCAATCATATCCCTGGCATATTTTCCATTACAGCCATCATCTCCAGAAACCTTAATAGATCTCTTCAAATGGATGATCGAAGTCGAGCCAGAGAGATTCCATTATAACGGGATAAAGTATTACGTTGGCATTGGAATACATCCAAGGTGCATTCCACCAAACTATGAGAAATGCCTAGAGCACATAAGAAAGCTGTGCAATAATGAGCTTCTAGTGGCCATAGGTGAAATAGGACTTGAGACAGCAAGCAAGATCGAAGTTAAAGTTTTCAAGGAGCAGCTTGAACTAGCAATAGATATTGACAAACCGGTCATCATACATACGCCTAGGAAGATGAAGGATAGAATCCTTGCGAAAATATTTAATATCATAGACGAAGTTGAATTCCCTCATGAAAGGGCTCTCATAGACCATCTTGTCAAACATGAACAGGTTAAACATGTAATTGAGGAAGGTTACTACGCTGGATTAACGGTTCAACCTGGGAAGCTTGATTACATCGATGCAGCCCATATAATTGAACGCCTTAGAACAAGGTATCGGAAAATGGTTATTGACAGCGACTGTGGAAGGGATCCATCTAAACCCACGGCTGTAGCTGAATGTGCTAAATACCTTCTTGAAAGAAAGCTTCCTAAGAGAGTTATAAAGTACATCTGTGCAAAGAATGCGATAGAGTTATTTAAACTACCCATATTATAACTTCTGATGACGCTTATGAAAAAGTTCACTATAATAGCTCTAGCTGTTGCCATAATTCTTACGTTTACCCTCATGCTAGCTGGCACGGAAGCCATGGAGTACACTCGATTAGAAAATTCATCATACACATGTCTCATCAAAGACGTCATCTCATGCTCCAAAATAGAAAGTTTAACACTATGGGCTGGTCAGCCATTTGAGCTGAACTCTCCAAACCCCCCAAGCGGATACATTTACAAGGCGATGGAGATTGAAGCCATAGGAGGAGATCTACCATACCTAAAGTGTATTATGTGGGATAGCTACGACAAGCTCCTTGAAAAATGCAATGCTATCATCGGTGCAGTTGATGAAAGCGATGGACTCATAAGGATGACATACATGCCACGTCAGGGGGATCCTTCAAGCATCAAACTTCAAGTAAAGATATTGATCTCGTATCAGAGAACCGAGACAGTACCCGTAGAGAACTTAGAGGCCAACTTTACACTACTAAATCCTCCCGTATATGAGAAATATACCAGGACACTCATAGTAGAAGTAGATCCATGCACAGGACTAATGCCGGGAAATTTCACATGCAATGGAAGACCTCTCATGCACAATGATGAGCTTTTGAATGACAATTGGCAGCGTATCACATTATCTATTGGTAAACTGATTCTATCGGATCCAGAGCCCGGAAACTATGTGATTAAATTCACGAAAATAGGCTTCAAACCAATCCTACTGCTAACTAAGAGGCTAAGGGAAACATTTAACCCAGTAATGGTTCCTCCATACTCTGAGAAAAATGTAACCTTCAACATTGAGGTTAATGGGTGGAATATCCTTTACATTGATATTGAAATAAATCATACAGACAATCCTTCAATATACCTTGATTCACCGGTTATCGACTGCCTCTACTATGACAGTGAAAGATCAAGATATAGATGCTTCGCATTAACAGCTAGAATAGTGAATCCATCCCCCATAGATTCCATGGTAGCTCTAAACATTTCATATATCCTCTATAAAACGGATATCATATACCTTGAAAACACGATGAAGGTTAAGCTAGAGGAAAACGACGTGGCCAACCTAACCCAGTTAAAGCTTAAAGTAATTCTTCCATCGTATGTTCAAAACCCAGTATTAACGGATCCAATGAATACGGACCTCCTCTCAAGAGTATACTTTGAAAACTCTTGGATGCTGGTAAATTATGATGTCCATCGAACAGGGGATGCAACTATAATATTCAAAAATCTCTTGGCAAATGAAATCTATGGATATTACATTCTAAAATTTACAGTAGCTCCAATTACAGTAAGAATATTTGATGGAAACAGTAAGCCCTTGAAAAACTGTACGGTCATGTTCCATGAAAAGCTAACAAACAAAACTATAGTCATTCAGATCAATGATAGCAGCGTAGTCAGCTACACTCCATCTTTTGTTCCACCACTAACTATAAGGGTCGTGAAGTGCGACGTGACTGTCGGACTGTTAAACGTCACTTCATTTTACACTTGTGAATTCAATATTACATGCAGAGTTTACATGCTTACGATAAAAATACTTGATGGCCTTGGCTCCCCCTTAGAAAATGCAACAGTCTCAATAAAGCTAATCAACGGCTCTCTCATGCTTTCAAAGCTTACAAATGAGTCTGGAGCAATCTATGTAGACCAACTTCCTGAGGGAAACTATAGTGTCACGGTAGAGTATAAGCGCTTCACATATCAGTTCAAACTACAACTAACTGGAAATCTAGCAAAAACCTATAAGCTCAAAATATACCCTATATATGGGATAACTTTCTCAGATGAGGAGTTAAAGCTTATAATACTGGCGCTCATGCTGGCTCTCACCATAGTAATTCTACGCGGAAAAGGAAAGGAGAAGAAGGAAACCAAAGGAAAATCGGGTGATGGGAAGGGTAAAAATTGATTGAGTCACTAGTGCTAGCACTCACTGCAATATTTCTGCTAATAATGATCTCCCCAACAATAGCTGGAAAAATAAAAATCCCTGTAATAGTTACAGAATTAATCTTTGGAATAATACTTGGTAAATCTCTTCTAGATATAGTTCCATCCAGCTCAGTAATGGATTTCCTAGCCCATTTTGGGTTAATCTACCTAATGTTTCTGGTAGGGCTTGAGATAAGATTTGAGAACTTACAGTGGCACTTCCCCAAGATAATTATAATCTCATCCTTTTCCTTCATAGTCCCCTTTTTAACGGGTTTTCTCCTCTCGCCGCATGTAAATGTTCATCCACTACTTCTCGGAACAATCTTCTCAACAACGTCCCTTGGAATAATTCTCCCACTTACAAAAGAGATTAGCTATTCAGAGGAGTTCAACTATATACTCTTAGCCTCGGTGGCTATAGTCGATGTCATAAGCATCTTCATGCTGGCGTTTGCCCTAAGCCTAATAGAGGGATCCATTGGAGCATACTTCGCATACTCTTTTTTAGCAATTCTTTCTCTCTTCCTCATACCGCTTGCTCTAAGGGTGTTTAAAGGCTCGCAGATACAAGTGAAAATGGAGCAATGGATTCTAGAGAAAACGCATTTCGAATCAGGTGTAAGAGCTACATTTGCACTAATAGTGCTATTAGTTGCAGTCTCAGGTCAATTAGGCTTCCATGCAATAATTGGAGCCTTCATAGCAGGTCTCATAATAGCAGAGCTAATTCCAAAAGCCTCCCTCCTAGAGGAAAAGCTTGCAAGCTTTGGATACGGATTTTTCATCCCACTATTCTTCATATTAATGGGGGCAAAGGTAGACATACCCACACTCATCTCAAACATCACAAACATAAATCATCTAACCTTCATAGTAGCCTCTGGAATACTCTCAAAAATAATTGGAGTCTCAATTGCATCACTAATAGCAGGATTCAAAGCTAAAGAAAGCATCACCCTAGGACTCCTACACTCAGCCAGAGTAAGTCTAATCATAGCAGCAGCTGAAATATCGCACGAACTCGGTCTAATTGACATAAACATGTTCTCAACACTAGTCATACTCGCAATAATATCATCAACGCTAGGACCAACGATCGGAAAACACATAATACGACCGAAACCAGACAAAGTATAAACACCAGCGTCTCCTTTTGGGCTTGTTTTAGCGTTTCTTCAACCTGTTTTCATCTGTTATCATGTTGTAATTTTTGATAACTTCGGATGCGAACATTATATGCTTTTTACTGTATATCTCAACCTCATAGAGTTTTATCTCTCATAGACTCTTTCTATGCTCGTCACTTCGATTTTATGATAACTATGTCACCCGAATCGAGAATATACCTAAACCTTCTTGCAAAATCCTTCAAAGCACTTCTTAAACATATATGCTGTCTCTCCTTCTCTCAAACGGTATCCTTATACCGCTCTCCTCCATATATGCTATATTCTTAAACAGTATGATAGGGTCAATTATGGTTGCTATCTTGGCTTTACAATTTATCACTGCTGATATAATTATCGCTTGGATGAGGTACGTTAATACACCTGAAAACCTAAAGCTGATACAGCTTGTATAACCTGCCTTCCTAGCAATTTTCCTCATCTCTTTTTCCTTTTTACGCGCTGTTTTATCACATCGCAACTCTCTTATAGCCTTCTTCGCCTCCCTTAACGCTCCAACGAGATCCTTTAGTACAACTCTCACTCTTTCCACGTGCTCATCTTTTCTCTTTCTAGGAATTGTATAGATGAAGTGAAGATAATAGTATTCGTCATCCTCCTTATCATACTCTACATATATTACTGCAGGAAGGGTATCCCTTATATCCTTCAAAATCTCTACAAGCCTCTCCTCTGAGAACTTTCCTAAATTCTCCACCACTTTCACCCCCTCATATCTCATCTGTAGGGGCCAATATTCTCTTACAATGCCCCACTTCAATTCCCTCTTTTGGGCTTG
>DRAE01000086.1 GCA_011041895.1 Candidatus Bathyarchaeota archaeon | reverse complement strand
GCAATCGCGGACTACGACGAGGGCACAGGCCACAACGACTCAATAATACAGGTGTGGAAAAACCGGACAAGAGTGTTATAGTCTCCGGAGATTTCCGGATTTTCTTTTGCAGGGGATGCCTTTGTAAATTGTTTATGACTGGGGTTGGTTATTTTATTTGGTTGGAATGAGGGTGTGTTGTTCGGAGGGTGCTTTGAGAAAGTTTAACTATGACTTTGTCAAGTTTGTTGAGGAGGGGGTTAGACCGGAGTCTACGGGGAGGTTTTTCTACGATATTGTGCCTGAGTTGAAGTCTTTGAAGGTTGGTTCTTATGAGCTTTATTCTCATCAGTTAAGGGCTTACGAGTTTCTTGAGAGGGGCTGTAATGTTATACTGGTTTCTGGAACTGGATCTGGTAAGACTGAGGCTTGGGCTTTATATGCTTTGAGGAATCATGTTAGGGTTCTTGCAGTATATCCGACGCTTGCTTTAACTTCTGACCAGATTCTCAGATTGGAGAAGTACTATGATGCTATTGGATTGGGGCATAAGGTTTTAAAGGTGAACAGCAGGGAGGCTTCCATTCTAAAGAGTGTTTATGGAGGAGATGTTTATAGGGTTATAGGTGATGCTCTTCTTGTGATAACGAATCCAGCTTTTCTAATGAGCGACTTGAAAAGAACGACTCATTATAGTTCCAAGTCGTATCTGGGAGATTTCCTTGAGAAGGTTGACTTGATAGTTGTTGATGAGCTTGACTGCTACCGTTCTAGAGGTGCAACTTTATTGGTAACCATGCTTGAGATAATTTCAAAGTTCATTGCAAGGAAACCTCCTCAAATATGCGTTCTGACAGCTACGCTTGGAAACCCTGAAACCCTGAAGGAGCTGCTTGAGAAGATTACTGGTAGAAAAACTTACATTGTAAGGGGGAAGCCATTTAAAGTTAAGAACATAACCTATCTTATCTTGGGTAAAAGCCTTGAAAAATTCTGGAAACAGCTTCTAGACAACATCGACAGGATAGAGGAAACTGCTCCAGAGGTCATTCCACTTATAAGGAACTTTGATGACTTTAAAACCCATTACCCGGATATAGTGGCTATTCTAAGGGATAAAGGATTTAAGATTCCAGAGATATTTGCGAAAGCATCTGAAATCATTAAAGAGTATGCGTCTTCAGATGAAGACGGCGTAACTATAGTATTTACAAGAAGCATCAGGTCAGCTGAAAAGCTTGCAAAAGAAGTTAGGAGTCAACTCCCGGAAACGTTTAGAGATAGAGTGTATGCGCATCATCATCTCATAAGCAAAGATAAGCGCAGGGAAATCGAGGAAAAAGCTAGGAAAGGCGAGGTAAAGGTGATAATCTCCCCGAGAACTCTCGTTCAGGGAATTGACATTGGAACCGTTGTTAGAATCGTGCATTATGGCCTGCCTCAAACGGTAAGGGAGTTCAGGCAGAGAGAGGGGAGAAAGGGGAGAAGAGAGGAAATTCCGTTCACAGAGTCGATCATAATCCCTATATATAGCTGGGATAGAAAGCTACTAGAGGCTGGAGTGGATAAACTCAAGAAGTGGACTGAGCTTCCACTAGAAAACGTTTTCATTAACCCAGACAACAAGTATCCCAAACTCTTCAGGGCATTATACAAGGTCAGAAAAGGAATAGAGCTCAGCCAAGATGAAATGAAACTTCTGCTGGATATGAAATTGATTGAGAAGGCTAGAGGTTTATCCTCAATTGCATTTTTCCTAACCAACCTTGGAAAAAGAGTTTGGAGATACTTCAACTTCTACGAGTTTGGTCCAGCATATGGTGTGAAGCGCGTCCTTGAAAAGGAGGAAGGCATGGAAGTCTTAGAGGAAGTTTCTAGAAGGGATTTCATCGAGAAACTCCAAGTTGGATGCTTTGATCCTTCAAGTGATGCCATAGTGACCGAGATAACTGAAGGGCGAAATATCATCGAGAAGCCCATTCTAAAAGCTATTTCTGAATCACATGAACTCGCATCTGCACATGAAAGATATATGCTTACAAAGTATATATGGGGTGAATACGCAAATCTTCTCTCAGATTATGCAAGGGGAAAACTTTTCTCCCGTGTCAGAATTTTCATCACTATTCCATTAAATGGCTTTGGAAGATTATTTGAGCATCCTGAAGCAGTTGAATGGATTATTGAATCCTCTAAGCCCAGAGTCATCAAGTATGGGCGAGAGTGTAGAGTACTTCATAGGATGGAGACCATTGAGCTTGACGTAGACACTTGTGGAGTGTATGAGGACTTCACATACGGTTACAGATATGAACTGGATCCAGAGGAGGATACTGACCTAATAAAAGCTGCCCTAGCTCTCCTAAAGGTTATTCTCAGGCTTTCAAGCCTTCGTATTTCCCCTGAGGAAATAGAGTATGATGTCGTTAAGGGAACGAATTTCAGATTCTTTATCCTATGGGAGCCTGAGGCTAGCGGCATACTGGAGAAAATGGACTGGAAACTTGTTAGAAGCATTGTAAGGGAGTATAAGCCGGATAGAATGACGGAGTTTCTCCTATGGGCTGTGGATGAAGAAGCTATGTTATATATACTGGAGAAGAACATTAGTCTAGACTCACTCAAGGAAGTTGTTGAGAGAGTGATAGACTATATTGAGGGAATAGAGCTTATTGAAGTAGTTAAACTAGGTAAAGTAAGGGTACCAAAGCCTAGAAAAGAGCTTAACTTGGTTGCAATTGATCTTTTAACCTTTAACTTAAAGGATGAGGAAAAACTGCATATAATATCATTATATAATGGAGAGAAAAGTTGGAATATCACTCTCGGAAAACAAATTGAACCTGGGGATATACTAGGAATCTTCAATGAAGCCATCGGAAAAGATACTGTCATTCTACATTACTCAACGATAAGCAAGCTCGTACATCTGCTATCCGAATATCCGCTTATAGAGTCAATGCTAACAGTTAAGGAAAGCAAAGGTCAAATCGTGAACGTGTATAAATTCGCGAAGGAGACGCTTTGTCTTAATATAGCCCCTCTAGTAGAGGTAGCATATAAGCTAGGGATTAAGGGATTGAAGATATCCCATCTAAATCTTAACAGTATGCTTATAGGTTATAGAAATGGCCGGATATCCTTTGACAAACTAATTGAGTATGCGAAGGAGACTGGAATAAGAAATGCGAAGGCGATATATCAAATATATCTCGTATCAGAGGCCGTTAGAAAACGGCTATATTGACTCTAAGCTTTAAACATGTTAGCCTTTCCAGGTTCAAATACTAGGTATACCGTTTCCCCAATGTTAAATTGCTTGCCATGAGATATTGGAATATCCACCTTCAGTAAACTTCCATTTTCAGCCTCCATCTCATATCTAGTTACTGGTCCAAGATAACTTGCAAGTCTAACAGTGGCTTTTATACAGTTCCTCCCCTTGACGGGAGCCTTTCTAACAATGATGTTCTCAGGTCTTACCGCAATTAACACTTTATCACCTACAGAAAATTCTCGTCCACTCTCAATATGCAGCCTTCGTTTTCTAAGTCCTATATCAACTTCGTAAAAGGACTCCTTTAAAACCTTGGTAACTGTTCCTTCCATAAAGTTTGTTATGCCTATGAAGTCAGCTACAAAGGTATTTTTAGGGTTCATGTATATTTCAAGTGGGGTGCCAACTTGCTGTATTTTTCCATCCTTCATGACAGCTATTCTATCTGATATACTCAAAGCCTCCTCTTGATCATGGGTAACATATATTGTTGTTATTTTCATTCTAGTCTGCAGCTTCTTTATTTCACTACGCGTGTGTATCCTCAGCTTAGCGTCAAGATTGCTTAGAGGTTCATCCAGTAATAAAACATCTGGGTTAATTACTAGGGCTCTTGCAAGTGCAACCCTTTGCTGCTGTCCTCCACTTAACTGTCCCGGATACCTATCAGCTAATTCTTCGAGACCAAGCATTTTCAAAACTTTCATTACCCTTCTACGCTTTTCCTCCTTTGGAACTTTTCTAACATCGAGTCCAAAGGCAACGTTCTCGAAAACAGTCATGTGAGGCCAGAGAGCATAGTTTTGAAACACCATTCCAACATTTCTCTTGTGAGGTGGAATATAATTCATCAACTTATCATTGAAATATATCTCTCCCTCGTCAGGCTTACAGAATCCAGCTATTATTCTAAGTGTGGTTGTTTTACCACATCCACTGGGACCCAGTAACGTAAAGAATTCCCCCTCTTTAATGTTCAATGTGATCCTATCAGCCGCCACAGTTTCACCAAATCTTTTCGTTATATTCACCAATCTTACTCTAACCATTTCAACCACCGAAAGCTATTCCAAGTCTTCCCTTCAACAGTCTGTTTGAAATATAAAATACTATTGCAACCACTATGATCTGTATGAGTCCAAGGCATCCAGCATATCCAAATGCCTCAGTAACTCCACGCTGAACCATAAGATAAATTTCAAGCGTCAGAGGCCTAGCATGCTCGGTTATTGGTGGAACAAGTGGATATAGTATCAGTGAAGATGAAACCTCGGTAAATGCCGTCACAAACGAGAGTAAACCTCCAGCCAATACTCCTGGAAGCATTAATGGGATTAATACCTTGAATATAATTTTGATTCTTGAGGCTCCAACGCTCAGAGCAGCTTCTTCCATCTCCACATGTATCTGCCTTAGAATTGCTTCACATGCTCTAACGGAGTACGGGAGCCTTCTCATAGAGTAGCTTATCACGAGTATAAACCAGAAGGTTGTAAGCCTACCTATGCCAGGAATAGGCTCGGAAAACTGTCTAAGATATCCTATGGCAATAACTATTCCGGGAATCACTAAAGGCATCATTGCAATTAAGTCAAGTAGCCTTTGCCCTGGAAATCTCTTGCGTACAAGTAAATAAGCAATGGATAAACCAATTAGAATATCTATGATCATGGCTAGCAAAGAGTATATTAGGCT
>DRAE01000131.1 GCA_011041895.1 Candidatus Bathyarchaeota archaeon | reverse complement strand
CCTTAGTTCCAGGAAACGCTTCAGAGATTTTTCTCGCTTCCTTAAGTTTCTGAAGTAGCCTTCTATGAAGAACCCTGGCATTTGCTGGCAACAAAACTAGCTCTTGCATACTCTTTTTGAAAGTTTGCTTCTCATATCCTTTACTCTCTATTTCTCCGAGCTTAACGTTCATTCTACAGTGGCTGATACGAGTGGTTGTTCTCAGAATGACTGGTAACTTGAGTTTCTCGGAAATCTCAAATGCCAGAACTGTATAATCTTTGGCCTCTTGTGGGTTCGAGGGCTCGATCATTGGCATTCCTGACAGTATGGAGTATATCCTATTATCCTGCTCATTCTGTGAGCTAAAGCATTCAGGATCATCTGCTGTAACGATCACCATTCCTGCTCTAACCCCAGTGTATGCAAGTGACATGAAGGGATCAGCGGCCACATTTAAACCTACATGTTTCATTGAAACCATGGACTTTAACCCAGCTATTGCCGCTGATCCAGCTACCTCCATTGCAACCTTCTCATTCGTGGAATACTCCATATAAATTCCAAGTTTTGCAGCTATCCTAGATAATGTATCTGCAATCTCCGATGATGGGGTTCCTGGGTACGTAGACGCTACGCATATCCCTGCCTCAATGGCGCCTCTCGCTATTGCCTCATTTCCCATAAGTAGGGCTACTTCTCCTGCTGGCTTTAACAGCGGATCTTTCTCCATGGCCATCATTTATACTTATCCGACACGATAATTATCTATAGCGCAGAATAAGCCAGTTTATAGGTGATTAAATTGGGTAGGAGAAGAGCTAGACGCATAATCAAAAAGGCAAAAAAGGTTATTCCAAGGTTATTCAGATGCCCAAACTGTGACAGAGTAACTCTTTCAGTAACCGTTGACAAAGACAAGAACATGGCCAAGGTATTCTGTTCAAGCTGCAAAATTTATTTCGAAATGGATCTATCTGACTTTCCTCTATATGAACCAGTAGACATCTATGGATACTTTGTTGATTTATTTAATGAGGGAGAAATCGAAGTGGAAACTCTAACCAAGTCGGAGGCTAGATGATTGGGAAAAGTTCTAAATTACTTAATTGAAAAACTGAGAGACGATGGAGCCCTACACTTTTCATTAATAGATCCCGTTGACGTGGTTGAAAGTTCAATAGAGAAAATTGCCACTGCTATAGAAGATAGCGGTTCAGATGCTATAATGGTGGGTGGTTCAACACTTTCAATGCAGAAATGGCTAGATACGCTTATTCTAGGATTGAAGAAATGTACAACTTTACCCGTTATACTTTTCCCCGGCAACCCTGCTATGTTGTCGCCGCACGCTGATGCCGTTTGGTTCATGTCTTTATTGAATTCTGCAAACCCCTTCTTCATATCGGAAGCACAAGCACTAGCTGCTCCATTAGTTAAGAAACTTGGCATAGAACCTATTCCACTAGCATATATTGTGCTCAGAAGCTCCTCTAGCGTTGGTTTTGTTGGTCATGTGCGTGACTTTCCCGAACATAAGCCAGAGCTCGTGGCAATGTACGCGCTTGCTGCTCAATATATGGGGTTTAAATTCGTGTACTTAGAGGCTGGATCCGGAGCAGAAAAACCTGTTTCCACAGAGATGATACGCAAAGTTAAAAAATTTCTGGAGATCCCACTAATTGTTGGAGGAGGCATAAAATCTCCTAAGGTAGCTTATGAAATTGTTAAGGCTGGAGCAGACTGTATAGTTACAGGAACAATTCTAGAGGAAAAACTTAGCATACTTCCTAGCATAGTTAAAGCAATTAAAAAAGCTGGACGTGAGAAGAAATGACCGCGTTTGAACATTATTTCCGGAAGTTAAGCGAAATTATAGACTTCGAAGGATATCCATGGCCTAAATTCCTTAGAGAGGCACCTGAAGACTTCACGTGGGTTACACTAGATGGCGTGGGCGATGCATTAATATTGAATTGTGGAACGTGCGATGGCCCATCTGATCCAAGACATCCAGTATGTGGAGAATGTGTGAAGAAAAGAGTTCACATGGCAAGGAAGGCATATGAGAGAGAATATGGTAAACCTGGAAAGAAATGGCGTGTCATAATGCTGGTAAGGGTTTACGATGGCTCAGAGTTCTAAAGGTAATGCACTAGATGTATACTTCAGCTCATTAGAAGTATACGTAAACAGAGCATACAAAATTGCTGAAAAAGCTCGTTCTAGGGGATTAGATGCTTCTTTAAAGCCTGAAATAGAGATTGCTAATAACCTTTCTAAACGTGTTGAAATGCTAGTGGGCCCCTTAGGGATTTCATCCCACATTGATAAACTTCTATCTAAGGGGCTGTCGAAAGAGGAAATAGCTTTTGAGCTTGCAAGGTATATTGTGAAAAACTATATTGGACAGTTAAAGTCGAAGGAAAATGTTGCTGAACAAGCTCTCAGGACTTCGCTAGCATTTCTTAATGAAGGAAAGACTGCAGCTGCAATCTCGGGAATAGATAAGGTTAAAATTAGAAGGAATTTTGATGGAACGAAATACTTAGCAGTATATTTCGCAGGCCCTATGCGTTCAGCTGGTGGAACTGAGCAAGGCTTAACCGTAGTCATTGCAGACTATATCAGAAGATTGCTAAATTTAGACCGTTACAAACCTACCGAAGATGATGTTAGAAGGTATATTGAAGAAATCAGAGTTTATGAGACAAAAGTTTCACGTTTCCAATATCATCTTACAAACGATCAGATCGAAATTATAGTGCGAAATACTCCCATAGAGATAACTGGTCCAGCAACAGATGACGTTCCTGTACCAATTTCATCTAGAAGAGTAAGTGCTGAAACTAGCAAGGTTAGAGGAGGTGCATTGAGAGTAATAAATGACGGGCTAGGAGGGCGATGCCGCAAGGTACTTAAGGCTCTAGAAGGCTTGCCAATAAAAAAGTACTGGCTATGGCTTGAGCAAATCAAACCCGTAAAGCAAGAGGAAAATGATCAAGCGGTGTTAGAGGATGTCGTTGGAGGAAGGCCAATATTTTCAATGGGGTCAGGCGGCTTTAGGCTAAGAATTGGAAGATCAAGACATACTGGGTTAGCGGCCGTTGGATTATCTCCGGTCACAATGGCCCTTCTCAAGTTTATAGGCATAGGTACCCAACTGAAGTTGAATATGCCTGGAAAAGCAGGGATTGTTCTCCCAGTGAATTCAATTGAACCTCCAATAGTCAGACTAAAAGACGGTAGCGTAATTAAGTTGAAGACTGTTCAAGATGTACATAGGCTTCAAAGATCTATAGACCTTATACTCTTTCTTGGCGATATACTCATTTCACTTGGCGACTTTGTAGAAAACAACTGTCCATTGCCTAAGCTTGGATACTGTGAAGAATGGTGGGCTCAGGAGCTGAAAAAGGCGATTGCAGGCAACAAGGAGAAACTTAGTACTGTTGAGAAATACATAGACAATCCATTCAAGAATGTTCCTCGCATAGAAGAGTCAGTAAATCTCTCGTTAGAATTAGGAATCCCCTTGCATCCAGAATATACTTTCATGTGGGACTTACTATCGCCTAATGAAGTAATCACATTGAGAAAATTCCTCAAGGATGAATCTAAATGGTTAAATGAGAACCTAGCAATTCCATTTGACGAAAATATAAAAACTATACTCGAAAAGGCATGCATATTTCACAAAGTTGAAAATGATAAGATCATAGTTGAGTATCCGTACTCTGTAGCTTTAAAGGTAACACTATCTCTAGATTCAGATGTTGACCTGGACGACACTAATGTTGATGTCATCACACTAGTGAATCACTTATCCAAGGTTCCAATAAGACCTAAAGGTGGCACATTTATACAAGCTCGCATGGGGAGACCTGAAAAAGCAGCTCCTAGAAAAATGAAGAAAATTCCCATAAACGTGCTTTTCCCAGCTGGAAAAGGCCACAAAGGTACATCCAGCGTAAACAGGGATCTGATGAATGTAGTATCACGGACCGACACAATTGAAGTCGAGATTCATGGTAGATTTTGTCCAAAATGTGGACGAACTTTTTTCACTAATAGCAAATGTCCTGAGTGCAATGTTGAAACGGTTCCTATGCATTTTTGTCCTCGCTGTGGAAGAAAAATCGTCGGGAAAAAGTGCATTGAATGTAATACTGTAGCCGTCACCTATGGAAGGCAGAAAATCGACTTGAAAAAGATACTTCAAGAAAAACTTCGTCGACTTTCAAGGTTCAAACCTAAATCCATTAGAGGAGTACTTGCTCTTACAAGTTTAGAGCGAATTCCTGAACCCCTTGAAAAGGGGATACTAAGAGCATATTTCAATGTGTATGTTTACAAGGATGGAACCTCTAGATTCGATTGTACTAACGCGCCTTTAACATATTTTAAACCTAGGGAAATCAATGTTAAGCCTAGTAAATTGCGAGAGCTAGGGTACACTACTGACATCTATGGTAGGGAGCTTGTAAGCGATAGCCAGATACTAGAGCTTAAACCCCAGGATATTGTGATCCCGTTCGAAGCAGCTGAATATCTGTTTAGGTGTGCACAATTTATTGATGCTCTCTTAGAGAACTTTTATAAAATACCCCCCTTTTACAAGCTTAAGTCTCCAAAAGATCTTGTAGGCCATCTCGTGATAGGAATTTCACCTCATACATCTGTTGGTGTGATAGGTAGAATAATTGGATTCACTAGAGCTAAAGTGTGCTTCGCACATCCTTTCTGGCACGCTGCCAAGCGAAGGGATTGTGATGGAGATGAGGATAGCATTATGCTGCTCATGGATGCGCTGCTAAATTTCTCTCGAAAATATTTACCAAGAGGAAGAGGCGGCTCGATGGATGCTCCGCTTATACTTTCAGTTACTATATCACCTCAAGAGGTGGACGAGCAAGCCTATAACATAGAAGTTTACGATAAACCTCCTCTCTCGATGTATTCCGGTGATCTAAGCGAGGTTACTTTTGTTAGGGAT
>DRAE01000071.1 GCA_011041895.1 Candidatus Bathyarchaeota archaeon | reverse complement strand
TTGGAAACACTTTAAACGATGTCCTGGCAGCACTTGCCGCTGGAGTAAAGCCAATACTATATAACACTAACATAGATGGACATGCTATAATAACCAGAAGAAAACAGACGATTGGTGCACCATCAAATGTTCCAACGATATCATCCATAGAACAAATTCTTGAATATGTCTAAGTTAGATTTTTAATGCCTTCCAGCTAACTTAATTGAAATGAAAGTGAGAATTTACACAACCCCCAGATGCCCAAAATGCAAGATACTAAAGAAGTTTTTAGCACGTAAGGGAATACAGTTCGAGGAACTAAACCTAGAGGACTCCGATGTGGCTGCTGAGTTAATAATGAGAGATGTATTTGACCTAACAACACCTATTCTCGAAATCGGTGAAAAACTATACCTTGAAGATGATCTTTTCAACAATGATGAGCTCAATGTCGAAAAGCTGGAGAGGATACTCAAGTAGCGCATTAAGAAAAAATAAACGAACATTCTGAATGTATTACACTTAAAAGTGCCACATTTAGATTTAAAAAGGAGATAAAGTTTATCAAAAATTTTTGAGTAAAACTAAAATCTGATAGACAAGATTTATTAAGTCTTGAAGACATATCTATTATGCACCGATTAACGGGGTTCTCTAAAAATGGAGCATAAAATGCCAAAAGTCAGGAGAAGCGATGGGCTATTCGTGCCATGGAATAGAGAGGCCATAGTCTCCTCTCTACTAAAGGAGACTAAACTCGCCAGGAAATTCTTTGGAATTCCCGAGATCTCCAGAGAAGAAGCTGAGGAAATAGCAAAGGAAGTTGAGAAGCGAATAATTAAAATGGAGCTTTCCTTTGTATCAGGCCCACTTATCAGGGAACTTGTTAACAGCATCTTGCTTGAAAAAAGCAGGGAAAAGCCTCACTATAGAGTGTATAGGAACATATATACAAGAGTCGGAAGTCCAATATATGATGCCTACCTTATAGATATAGGCAAGGGTTTTGAAGCTAAGGAAAATGCCAACCTGCAGCCAAACGCTGAAACGTCTCATAAGAAGAAAGCTGATAAGCTAAGTAAAGAGGAATATCTTCTGCTAATGCCAACCCATCTAGCGGATGCTCATCTCTCCGGAGACTTGCATATACATGACCTAGAGTATTTTGGAACGAGACCATTCTGTCAAGACTGGGATCTAAGATACTTCTTCTATTATGGTTTTATACCAGATGGCCTTGGAACAAGAACATCAGTTGCCGGACCAGCTAAGAAGCCTGAGGTGGCAGTCTTACACTCTGTCAAGGTTCTAGCGGCTGCACAGACAAATTTTGCAGGTGGAGAAGGCTTCTATAACTATCTTGTATTCCTCGCTCCTTACATGGAGGGTCTCTCCTTTAAACGTGTAAAACAGCTAATGCAAATGATGTTCTTTGAACTCACTCAAATGTACGTTGCACGAGGAGGTCAGCCAGTTTTCTCAAACATTCAAGTTACGCCAGGTGTTCCAGAGCTCTGGAGAGATATACCTGTCGTCTACAGGGGGAAAGTTTGGGAAAACCTCACATATGGAGACTTTGAAGACGAAGTTAACACTTTGTTTAGAGCCCTATACACGGTTGCCCTTGAAGGCGATTACTGGGGTAAGCCATTCAACTTCCCCAAGCTTGAAAATGGAATTTCACCAGAGTTCTTTAACAGCCACTACGATGAAGAGTGGCTTCTAGTACACGAGGTAGTTGCAAAGTTTGGAACACCATACTTTGACAACTTGATTCCACCATACAGAGGATATGGAAAAGGTGTCTCATGCTATCAATGCTGTGCATACTGCTTCGTTGAGACACCTGAATCAGATCCAGAGTTCCAGGAGAAGCTTTACTTTGTCGATGGAAAGCACTTCAGCATGGGAAGTGCTCAAGTCGTAACCTTAAACCTTCCAAGGACAGCATATAAGGCCAATGGAGACGATGAAAAGCTTCTAGAGGAGATATTTAGGCTAATGGATTTATGCGTTGAAATATTCAAAGTAAAGAAGAAGTGGCTAGATCTAATGCTAAAATACAATAGAATCCCATTCGCCACACAGCGTCCAAGAGATCCAAGGACGGGAAAAAGAGGTCCACCAGCAGTCGACTTTAAGGAGCTCGTATATACTATTGGAATAGTTGGAGCAAATGAAATGGCGCAAGCTCACACTGGATATCAGTTGCATGAGCATCCAGAAGCTATCAAGTTCGTGATCAAAGTGCTGCTTGAAATGAAGAAGTATCTAAAAGAGCTCTCAGAAAGGCATTCAATGAAGCTTGCACTTGCAAGAACCCCCGCTGAATCAGCTGCCCAGCGACTAGCTGTAGCAGACCTAGTAAATGGAAAATATAGTGAAAAGGCGAGGGAGGTTGTGAAAGGAGACATTGAAAAAGCTAGGAAAATGCTTGCCCAGGGAGAGCATGATGCCCCAGTATACTATTCAAATGGAACACATGTGTACGTTGGAGCTCCAATATCCCTATGGGACAGAATAAAAATAGAGCACAAGTTCTTCCCAGTTCTCGATGGAGGAAACATGTTCCACGTATGGCTTGGAGAAGCGCATCCAGATCCAGAAGCCCTATACAAGCTAACAGAGAAAATCTGCAGAAACACGCAGATAGGATACTTTGCATACACAAAGGATCTCACAATATGCAGAGACTGCAACGCAGTATCGCCACTAGTACAGAAAAAATGCCCAAACTGTGGATCAACTAATGTAAGCTGGTGGTCAAGAGTAACCGGATACTATCAAGAGGTAAATGCCTGGAACAAGGCAAAGCAGAAGGAGTTTATGGACAGATACAGGGTTAAACTCTATGAGTAAGCTAAAGGTATCCGGTTTCATAGAGCTTTCAACACTAGACTATCCAGGGCATGTAAGCTCCCTCATCTATTTAACTGGATGCAATTTCAGATGCCCATTCTGCCAAAACCCTGAAATAGTGCTTGAGAAAAGCTATGCATGGATGACTGTAAATGACATTCTGAACAAACTCTCCTCAGCCCTAGACTTCATAGATGCAATAGTAATCACAGGAGGAGAGCCACTACTCCAAGATATAACAGCTATAAAACAACTAATTAAAGCATTCAAAGACAGAAACCTAAAAATCCTAATAGAAACAAACGGATCATTTCCAGACAAACTCGAGCAAGTACTGCCACTCATAGATGAAGCAGCCATAGACTTAAAAGGGCCAAAGCACAAATACCCAACTATAACGGGAATCAAAAGAAACTTCTACGACCACGTCCTACAAAGCATCCAAAAATGCAGGAAACATGGAGTACCAGTAGAAGCAAGAATAACCATAGTTCCCGGACTAAATGACGCAGAAGAAGACATACTAGCCATAAAGGAGGACATAAACCTAGCAGATAAAATATCAATTCAACAATTCAGAAACATAAAAACACTAGATCCAACATACATGGAAAAACCAATACCAACAAAAGATCAACTCATCAAAATAGCAAAACTACTAAAAAAGAACAAACCAATAACAATAAAAACAATGGAAGAAATCATAAAACTTTAACAAAGCAAGGTTTTTATTCATAAAAACGAATAAACATATTTGAAAGCAAACCATAGCTTAATTTCTACATATATTTCATCCGCTAACATCAGCCATGAGGGCTGGAAGTATCAATTTCAAATCAAATAACGTGACTACTCAGGTAGTCTGTTTTCTTTCACCGTTTCTACTTCTTATAGTGGGTTTAGTGGAATTTAAGGATACAAATTTTTCACAGTTAATAGTTGATACCGCTATTGTAGCTTTGTTCGTACTTTTTGCCCTGCTTTTAGGCAAGGTTAGAAAATACGATTTGTCTTACTTTAAATGGGCTTCAATCGCCACGGTTGTCATACTTCCTTTTTATTTGTTATCGTTAAGTTGGGCAATCATAGTATTAGTGGTTGTCTATACACTCTACTTTATAGCTTTCAATCTTGCACGGTTAATCAGTGAAGGTGAGATAGTGATTTATGATCGCGACATTATTTTTGTTGGAGTTCTTACTCTTGCTTTAGCGATATTTGCCTCTCTTACATTCTTTTCAGATCTCTTTCGCTGTATTCAGCTGTACTCTTTTACTGTGATGGCTGTTACAGTTCTCCTTGCAGTTCTACAAGCCAAGGTGCTCTTAGATATTGTAGAGTCGGCTAATTTCAGGCATGGATATGCCATAGTTAAACTTTCAAGAGGCAGTGTAAACTTTGCTCAAATAGTCGCTCTTCTAATTATTTACGCTAGTCTATGTTCAAGTGCCTTCATGTTTATTCTATTATCCCCCTTCTGCTGCCTTCATGATTCTATTGTAGGCTCAGAGTTCCTAACAGAAGTATCAGGGACATTACTCTCCTTCATGTTGGCATTTTTAGCTGCATACATTCTGACCTCAACATACATTTTCTACAGCATATCTGAAAGATATCATAGCCATCCTAAACTGCTGAAAATAGTTAAGATAGACGAAAAGAAATTCATGTCCGTAATTGAACTTAAGAGTTAGAAAATATTATGAAGGGAAAGGTTGAGCTGTCTAAAGAATTCAAGTTAAATGAAAATGACTCCATCTGGATAGTCAAGCCATGCGAGTATGCTATGAGAGATGAAAGCATTAGATTCTGGATCGATTATTTATCCACTAAGATAACGTACGTTTTCCTACATGTTTCTCCTTTCACCATGGCTGCATCAAATATTGTAAACGATTTTTTCTCTCATGGTGACCAGCTTTATAGTGGTATTAACTTTTGCATTCATGGCTTATCACTCTCTCCGAGCTCATGAAGGTGAAAACATATGCATTTGCAATGGTCTCACTTGCATAATCATCGATGTGCTCTTCTTTTATCGCTTCTTATGTACTATATTCTTTCCAGCAGCTTTTTGATAGCTTTGAAAGATACGTGCGTGGCAATCTACCAGCTAAAGAAAATACAAAACATTACTTTATCCTAGATGGGTTCAAAACTAAAACATAAGATGCTGCATTTCTTTCTATACTTTAGATGATGACACTAGACTAAACTGA
>DRAE01000133.1 GCA_011041895.1 Candidatus Bathyarchaeota archaeon | reverse complement strand
TCTATAACTGGTCTCGTTATATCGTTTGTATTCAACATTTCAGCAAGTGCATCCATTGTCTTAGTATCCTCAACTGTCTGCATGGCCTCAATTGCCCTGTCACCGAAAAGGAAACTGTGCAAGGAATGTCTTGAAATTAAGATTTTTGAAAGGTAGCGTTACTCTACGTTTAAATCTAAACGTAATAAGAGTCCTCAAAATAATTATTCTATAACGGTAGGGGAGGGGTGCTTTAATGGGTCTAAAGCTTAGAATGTTTCTTGCAATTGCACTTCTCTTCTCCATATTGTATGGATTCGGTGTATTGGTTTCAATGTTGCTTGGTGTAACTGGAAAATATCTTCTCATATTCAGTATGTGCTTTGCAGTTTTCCTCTCAGTGACCCAATGGGCTATAAGTGCACCTTTAATGGATGCCATGTCAAGAGCTACGTGGATAAGCAGAAACACCCATCCAAGACTCTGGGATATGGTTCATAGACTAGCTAAAAAGGCTGGTGTAAAGGTTAAGAAAATTGGAATAGACCCCTCCCCCATCCCGAATGCTTACACTTACGGAAGATGGAAATCCGATTCTAGAATAGTTGTAACCAGGGGATTGCTTTCAACATGTACAGAGGATGAAGTGGAAGCTGTTATAGGCCATGAAATAGGGCACATAGTTCACAGGGACATGATAGTTATGACAATGCTTGGAGGAGTAGTTGCCGCCTTATACTGGATGAGCTATTCTCTCCTATGGGCTGACATAGGAGATTCCGACAGAGATAGTGGCTCAATATTTTTAATAGCTCTCCTAGCAGTCATTGTATACTTTATTGGCCAACTGATCCTCCTGCTGATAAGCAGGATAAGAGAATATCATGCAGATGAGTTCTCCGCGAAGCTAACTAGGAAGCCACATTGCCTAGCATCAGCGCTTGCAAGAATAACATATGGGGCAGGGCTTTTCAAGGCCAGAGACAGAGCGGTTGAGAAGTTTAGGTCATTCTACATAATTGACCCAGTTCAGGCAGTTCATGAGGCAAAATATCTAGCTGAGACTTTCAACAAATGGGATCTGGATAGAGATGGTGTGCTAAGCGAATATGAGCTTAGAAAAGCTATGGAGCACGAACTTAAAACACATGGTATCATAGAGATATTCCAGACACATCCATTAACTGCTAAGAGAATCATGCATCTTGCAAAGATAGCTAGAGAACTTAAAATTGCATGGACGCTTCCAAGGTTTAAGTGATCACAATGAGCAGCTTCGACCTCCTAGCACGGCCAATAAAAAAGCTTCTAGACGAAGTAGGTTTTAAAGAGCCAACTGAGCCTCAGGAAAAGGCTATACCAGTTATTCTCTCAGGTAAAAATGTTCTGTTAATCGCTCCTACTGGAACTGGTAAAACTGAAGCAGCTATACTGCCTGTTCTACACATGTATATTTCAAAGCCTAGAAATGACGTTGGAATAAAAGTACTCTACATAACCCCTCTAAGAGCTCTTAACAGGGATATGCTTGGAAGATTGCTGTGGTGGTGCCAGAAGTTAGACATACGTGTAATGGTGCGCCACGGAGATACGGAGCCGCGTGAAAGAGCTATACAGGCAAAGCATCCGCCAGATCTACTGATAACAACCCCCGAAACACTGCAGGCCATATTAGCTGGAAAAACTATAAGTCAGCATCTAAAGCATGTCCGCTGGATCATAATCGATGAGGTTCATGAGCTTGCAGATAATAAGCGTGGAGCACAACTGAGTATAGCGCTGCAAAGACTTAAGAAGATAACGATCGAGAAACCTCAGATAATAGGCTTATCAGCTACTGTCGGCTCTCCCAAGGAAGTTGGTAAATTCCTCATAGGAGTAGATGATGAAATCGAGATCCTTGAAGTTCCATGTATAAGATACATGAGATTTAGAGTTAAATATCCGAAGCCTACTAGAGAAGATTATCGTTTAGCAGTTAAGCTATATACGCTGCCAGAAGTAGCTGCAAGATTAAGGGCGATAAAGGAGATCGTTGAGAAAGCGAAATCCTGTCTCATTTTCGTGAATACACGTTCAATAGCTGAGGTGCTTGCTTCAAGATTCAAGGTCTGGAACATAGATATTCCAATAAGCATTCATCATGGGTCTCTTGCAAAGCCATCTAGAATTCTAACAGAGAAGAAGCTTAAATCCGGCGAGCTTAAAGGTGTTGTATGTACATCCTCTCTGGAGCTTGGAATAGATATTGGGCATGTTGACATCGTTATCCAATATATGTCTCCAAGAGAGGTCACTAGATTAGTTCAAAGGGTTGGAAGAAGCGGCCATAGAATAGGTAGAATAGCTAAGGGAATCGTTATTACTATGGATCCAGATGACACGTTAGAGGCCATAGCCATTTGTAGAAGAGCTAAAAATGGGCTACTTGAACCAGTTAAAATCCCAAACAAGCCCTTAGACGTTTTATGCCATCAGATAGCTGGCCTCCTAGTTAAGAAAAATAGGTGGAAATTTGAGGAAATATTTGAAATAGTTAAGAGAGCATATCCCTATAGAAATCTCACAATGGATGACCTTGAAAGAGTCATAGAATACATGCATAACAGGTATCCAAGACTTGCATGGGCAAGCTTTGAAGACAAAGTTGTGCTTAGACCCCGAAATCTGCAGACGCTTTACAGATACTATTTTGAACATCTATCAATGATACCCGATGAAAGACAATATCTTGTCATAGACGATAAAACGGATACTCCACTTGGTATTCTCGATGAAGCATTCGTAGCAGAGTATGGAGAGCCTGGAACAAAGTTCATTATACGTGGAAGCCCTTGGAAGATAATCTCCATAGTTGGGGACAGAATATATGTTGCCCAAGTAGATGACCCTACAGGAGCCATTCCAAGCTGGGTTGGAGAGGAAATTCCAGTTCCATTTGAAGTAGCTCAGGAAGTCGGTGCTATTAGAAGGGAGATATCCGAGAGGCTCAGTAAAGGCGCTGACTTGGACGAAATAACTTCAGATTTGGTTAAAAGGTATCCAATTAGTAAAGATGACCTTAAGAGAAGCATTAAGAGATAGTTGACCAATTTGAGCAGGGTTTACCAGTTCCAAGTGATAATGTTGTCACAGTTGAAAGTTGGGACGACTACACCATAGTCACAACTCACGCTGGAACACTAGTTAACAGAGCCCTTGCAAGGGCACTTGCCCTCAAGCTATCTGACAATATAGGCATTACAGTTGCTGTACAAGAGGATCCATACCGGGTAATACTTAAAACATTGAGTCTTGTGTCAAATGATGAAATCATTGAAATACTAAAGAGTATAGCTGATGAAGACCCAAGGAAACTATCTATTGAAATAGCGAATGGAAGCGGCCTCTTCAAGAGAAGGCTAATACATGTTGCCAGAAGATTTGGAGCAATTAGCAAGCACGCCGACTTAACATCAGTAAGCCTGCGATCACTTATATCCTCATACAAGGGCACCGTGATATATGATGAAGCGCTAAACGAGTTCCTGCAAAAGGATATCGACATAGACAGAATGCTTGAATTTCTTAAGTCAATCAAGGATGGCAGTAGACTTGTAATCGCGCTAAAGGCGGGGGTGCTTTCCCCCATTGGGAGACTTGGACTCGAAAGAGCTGCGAGGAAAACTGAGATAATAAAACCCGAGAGAATGTACAAGATACTCATAGAAGCTGCAAAGGCTAGGTTAAAGGATGAAGCTCTAACATTCTTCTGCATGAATTGCTGGGAGTACGTTGAAACCATTAGAATAAAGGATCTACCGGAGAAGATTAAGTGCCCAATCTGCGGTTCTGGAAGCGTTTCAGCGCTGAAAGAGGATGAGGATACTGTAAGGAAGTTCTGTAGAAAGAAGGGTCAAAGACTGAATAAAAGAGAGCGTAGAATGTTTAGAGTGGCTAGGGATCTACTAGAGTTATATCAGGAGTATGGCAAGGTGGCGTTCATAGCGTATGCTGGCAAAAACATTAGAGTCTATGATGTAGAGGATATCCTATGGGAGGTAAGCACGGAATCCGATAAATTCTACGAGGCCATAATCAAGAAGGAGAGGGAAGCTCTCAAGAGAAGATTTTCATGGTGAATCAATTAATCCAAGCTCTTTTAAAACCTTGCATGCTGCACATATTTCACTTGACGAAGGTGTTCCACAGATCTTGCATGTTCTAAGGGCTGGCACATAAATTTTTTCAAGCATCTCCCTTAACTTGTCAAGACTTGAGAGTATGCTAAACTTTATACCTGGCCTTTTAACATCCATGTAATTTAGGAAGTTTCTGATATCCCTTCTATAGGCTTCAACTAGGTACGGGCAGTCACCATAGTGATAGCGTATATCATTTAGGAATGCAAATATTGCGATTTCCTCTTCAAGACATTCCCTAAAGGGCTTTATTCTTGGAACAAACCCCTCTGTATGCTCATGAACTGGCTTAAGTCTCAAGATTCTTGCATAATCTCCTCGCGTAACATTCATTAGAAAAGCCTGTATCTCATCATCTAAGTTGCTTGCAACAGCGATTTTATCAACTTCCTCATCTAATGCAAGCTCGTTTAAAACCTTCCTCCTCAAAACCCCACAGTATGTGCAAGGTCTTCTCCTAAGCCTTCTCTCACTGATCTTTAATCTCATCTCAACGATTTCATCCATTGTGACTCCAAAAAACTTTCTGAAACTTCCAATGACATATGGTAAATCCAAGCTTCTACAAGCTTCAACCACGAGCCTTATAGACTCATCTCTGAACCCCTTGATTCCCTCATCTACAACCAAAACCGTGACGCTGCAATCCTTGATCTTTGAAGCCATCCTTGAAACAACGTGAAGCATAACCATGCTATCCTTTCCACCTGAGACAGCTAATCCAATATTTTCACCGCTTCTAATCATCCTATACTTCATGACCGTCTTCTTCACTTTTCCAATAAAGTACTTGTTAAAGCATCCCTTGCAAAGCCTCAGGCCAGTATATCTCTGAAAGTATACTGCCCTATTTCTTCCACATTTGTCGCATTTAACCTCCATGTGAAACCCCCAGCAAGACAATCTCACAGCTCTGCTCAATAATGGCATCCAATCC
>DRAE01000021.1 GCA_011041895.1 Candidatus Bathyarchaeota archaeon | reverse complement strand
TATCTCTTTTATCTTTGGCTTTACATCAGGCTTTTCAGCTACAAGCTTCCCTAGCACCGGCCCTAATGAAGCTTTTCCATCATGTAGTATAGCGTTTTTAAGTGCAATTTTCAGCACTGTCTCTTTAAGCTCTTTATCCATCATATAAAATTCCTCGTCTACAGCTTATTGAATGTTGGCATGCCCCATTCTCATATCGTCTTCAGTGATTCCTATATACGATGCTAATCCTCCAAATATTCCATCGAAGAATGCTGCAGCTGAAATTTCAAATTCAATTCCTTCAGGTGCAAACTCGCTTCTAAAGCCTTTCCACTGTCTTATGTCCCAATCCTCGACTGTTTCTGGTTTTCTTCCAGGGATGATGATTCTTATGTGGGAAAGCTCATACAGTTTATTCTCATAGGATGTAACTGATGCAAGCATGCAACCAGTTTCAATTACTCTTTCAGCCAGTGGATAAACTGCCCCACTTCCACTAACCATTATACATATCTGCCCTTTTCTAACTGGCCTGTTGAGGGGCTCAAAGTCTAGGATCCCTGTCACGAATGCATGGGGTATCTGATCGAGCCTCATCTTAAATGGACCAATAACCATGTCAAAGCTTTTCCCACGTGCGTAGAGGTGAACAGTTTGCTGACTGTAATACTTAAGCAGTAGATTGGATATCAATGAAATTATTTCCTCACACTGCTTGAAAGAGTTTTCCATATTTCTTTTAGCTTTATTCAACATTCTCTTAGCTGTTTTTTCAAGTATCTGTGGTGCATTACTTGAGTCAACCTCGCCCTCGATCACGTCTTTAAGTGCCCTTGCAAGAGCTTCAGCAAATATGAGCTGAGTGTACTCAGAAGTTGTCCCAAGAGGAGTGAAAGGTTTTGGATCGTATTTCTTAAGTACTTCATCTTTTCCACTATGAGCGGGCAAGAGAATTACATTTTTTCCAGCTATTTTTGCAAGTGTAGAGTCAATATTGGCGGTAAACGCTATTACATCACACCCCATGCTTTTTGCAAATGACGCCTTCTTAACCACGCTTGCGGTTTCACCCGATGTACTAAAACATATTACACAGTCATCACCAGTTATGGTAGCTGTTGGATTATACGTTATATGATCTTCAAGCGTAGGATATACTGTGGGAATATTTAATTGAACCATTCTACTAGCCAATGTTCTTGCTCCAAGATATAGACTTCTGCCCCTAGCAGCAAAGTGAATTTTTCCTTTTCCTTTTTCCTTGAATGCTTGAATAAACTCGATGAATTTTACCACTTTTTACTCCATGCGAAGTGCGTCATCTATGTTTCTTTCAGCTTGCTCTATTAAGTATACACTAGTGTTTCTAGCAGTGTCAATTGCTCTCTCAATATCTCCATCGGGTATAGGTACTTTTACCTTTATCATCTATTAAATCGACTCGCTTTATGGTTATATTTTAACTTCCTCTGCTGGAATTTTTCTTAAGCCTTTCCTCCAACATCTAGCACATAATGGCACTGGCTCACGTTTAACTTTTTTCCTACTATACATCTGCTTAAAAACTTCAAGTGACACATACAAGTCAGACTTCTCTCCACATATGGCGCATCTAACCACTCTCTCCATGGTCTATCCCTTCACAATTTCAAGAGCTTGAAGCAGGTTGCATACAATCCAGTAATTACCTTTACGCGCAGGAGAACTTAATGTTTTTCCTCTCTTTAAAAGAACAGCCTCTAAACCAACCTCTACGGCTGGTGCAATATCTTCCCTGTAAGAGTCCCCTATAACAATTACATTTTTCGAGCCAATGGCTTCAACAGCCCTCTTTAAAACTCTATAATCTGGTTTGTATGCTTTAACAACGTCGCTCCCCACGATCTCGTCAATGTATTTGTACACGTCATGTTTCTTGAGAATCGCGTCTATTAGTGCTTTGGAAGAAGTGGATATAATCACAGTTTTCAACCCCATTGATTTAATCTCCTCAAGGAACTTTAAGGCATCAGGGAACATTTCACTTCTTCTTACAACCATATAGCTGAAAAATGTACCAGTCAAAAATTTTATTTGCCTCTTATAAGTTTTACATTCGTCAATTCCACAAAGTTCAAGAGCTTTTAAGAGGGAGAAATATCCAACGTCATTTAAATTAAGATACTTCATTTTTCCTGAGGCGATTTCATTAAGTATTTCAACCCATGTTTTATTCCAGGTGCCCACTAACTTGCTTAAATCCACAGAGTGGGCACGTGCAACGATCCTACATATACCCTTAACAATCTCCTGTTCATGGTCATTCACTAGAGTGCCATTGAAGTCTAATATAGCCCCCTCAAACATGTTATCATTATCAATTAAATCCTACTCATAAATTATTTGACGGAACGTGTAAACCATGTTTAAAGGGTGTATGAGATGGTTGCATTTGCAGAGACTATGGAAGTTGAGCCTGCTGAGCTTCGTTCAATTGAAAACTTACATGGTATAATAGTTGGGTTTCCCTATGAAAGCGAGAGAATTCTCAGGAGAGGCGTAAGTAGAGCCCCCACCGCTGTAAGGGAGGCATCCAGGTCATTTAGTGGCGTCCTATATCCTCCTAAAAGAAGTCTTGCCCCCCTCAGAATAGTTGACCTAGGCGATATAAAAGACTTAGATCTTCTTTCCGAGATCATGGTGACTGCATATAACAGAGGAATTCGAACATGTATTATAGGAGGAGATCACACCATAACCTATTACACTGTGAGAGCTTTGGGAGAAGCTGAAAAGGAAATTGGCGTGATAGTTTTTGACAGTCACCTAGACTTCATGGATGAATGGCCTCCAGGGTGTAGGATAGGAAACTCCACAGTCATGCGCAGAATATTTGAGCTTCCATTCGTGAAGGATAACATAGTCATAGTAGGAGTTAGGGGGTACACCTTCGGAGAGGAGGAAATAGAGTTTGTAGAGAAAGAAGGTATAGCGATAATCTCAATGGATGAGATTGTTCAGGAAGGTTTCCTCCCGTGCATTAGGAAGGCTTACAGGCTTCTTAGCGAAAGAACAAGGTGTATATATCTTAGCATCGATATGGATGTCGTTGACCCAGCTTATGCCCCTGGTGTTACAACTCCTGAGCCTGGAGGAATAACGTCAAGGGACCTGATATATGGCATAAGGTGGCTCTCGAAACGTGTGAGAGTATTCGACATAGTCGAGATAACTCCCGACTATGACATGTCAGAAATAACTTCGAAACTAGCTGCAGCCGTGATAATGGAGATGATGTGCCCAGGAGAGGAGTGAAGTGGAATTAAAAGAGGCGATCCTTGGGAGAAGGAGCATAAGAAAATTTAAGGATGCAAAGGTAGACAAAGAGTTGATAATCAAGATACTAGATGCAGCTAAATGGGCTCCCTCAGCTGGAAACCTCCAACCATGGGAAGTAATAATTGTTGAGAACGATCATACAAAGAAGCTTATAGCGGAGGCTGCCTTGGGACAATACTGGCTAACAAAAGCCCCTATAGTGCTAATAGTTTGTGCAAACTTGGATAGGACTGGATGGTATTATGGTGAAAGAGGTAGGACACTATATGCAATTCAAGATACGGCAGCCTTCATACAGAATATACTCCTGCTAGTGCATGACCATGGACTGGGAGCATGCTGGGTTGGTGCCTTTGATGAGGAGATTGTGAGGGAGATTCTCGAGATACCTAGGAACTGTAGGCCAGTGGCTATAATCCCCATAGGCATCCCCGATGAAAAACCCTCTCCTCCCTCAAGAAGGCCGCTCGAGATGTTTGTTCACCATGAAAAGTTTAAAGAGGGATTCAAGTTAGAGAGTATTAAAAGGGGTTACTCTGAACATGGCGTCTAAGAAACTTGTGATAGCTAGTCTAATAATACTGCTGGTTACGGTTCCGATCGCATCTATAATTTACGCCCAAAACCCAATTGAAGTTTATCAACTTTATGAGTATACTCAAAGGGTAGAGATTTACGTAGCTTCAAATTTTTCATACACCCCACAGATAGGTGAGAATGTTGCAATATTGCATCCAACGAATGAGTTTCAGCGAGTGTATGCATTCGAAGCTGAGCTCAGCATCATATTCCCAAATAACACTATACTAAACGTTACAGACTACTCCATAGAGAGGGACCATGATGACAATGAGTACATTGTCTTTGCGATTCCATCTAAATTGCCACCGGAATCAAGAGTAGTGCTTGTTCAAAAGGTTCAAGTTGCCAAAAGGAATATGAGATTGCATATAAGTGAGGCAATTGCCGGTAAATTTGAGGATATTCCCGAAGATTTACAAAGGAAATACTACTGTTCTCCAGAGTTCATCGACTCCCCTGTTGGCCCCTTCCATACAAACATACCAGAGCTAAAAGAGCTGGCATTTAGCTTGAAGGATGAAAGTGGAAACGTTTTGAAAACTGTTCTTAACATAATACAATGGATAAGTTCAAATATTCAATACGAGGCAGGTAATAGGCCACACTATCCTGAAGAAACATACCGTAATGGAGTTGGAGATTGCGATGATCAAGCAATACTTTTCGTTACCCTTTGCAGAATACTTGGAATTCCCTCCTATGTTCAACTAGGGTATGTATACATTCATGGAACGACATTTAAAGGATCGCTCTCCATGATCGACGGGCATCTAAACTACACATATGAGAACATTGGATGGCACGGTTGGGCTGTAGTCTACATTCCTAAGATAGGCTGGGTTCCAGTAGACTTAACATATTTTGTAGGCGACATAAGTGACATGGAGTCTAGGATAGTTGGTGCTGCAGTTACCCTATCCAAAACTATAACTGTTTACAACGTCATCTCAATGGACTATATAGCAGATCACCAGCAGCTCGTCGACACAGTCCTGAGATTCAACCTCTACATAAGCCAGTCAGAGAAATTAGTGTATGAGAGAGGAATAATCGAAGAGAGAAACAGAAATATTGTGATCATAATAAGTGTAGTCCTAATATGTGAAGTTGCGCTTTTACTATTTTCTCTTCTAAGGTATTCAAAGAAAAAATCTGAGGAGGAGGCTTTCAGGTTTAAACTTCAGTGATGGACGATGGGCCTCAAGTTTAAAGGATGGCGAAGGCTCATACTGCTCCTAGTATTCACATTAGCCAT
>DRAE01000121.1 GCA_011041895.1 Candidatus Bathyarchaeota archaeon | reverse complement strand
GATTTGCCCCAGCCCTAAACAGGGATTGCCTAATGAACGTTTATTTCCAGTATTTGACCGTGAAATGATAAAAACTTATTGCCGCCATTACCTATTTATCTTATGGAGAATGCGGCCGTCGTCTAGCCCGGTAGGACGTCGGCCTCCCGAGCCGTTGACCCGGGTTCAAATCCCGGCGGCCGCACCTACATCTTTTTGAGTTCGTTTTCGAGTACTTTTATCATTACCGTTGTTGGGGCATTATCTATTGATATTAGCGAGGTTTTTCCTCTATGGTTTTTACCGGATATTCTCATGGTGATTAAACCCATATTATGTAATTCCTTAAGATATTTCCATAATTGTGTATGTTTTCTAGGTGTTTCCCCGTATTCTTCACATATACATGTGTAGGCTTGCTCGGCTTCTCCCGTGGTTAAGTATACTTTTTCTGTTCTATTCAATTCTCTCGCTATTGCAAGTAGTAAAAGCATTTGATGCTTGTCTAGAAAGGCTAGTTCCTCAGCTCTAACCTCTGGATGTGTTGTGGCAATTGCTTTTCTAACGTGCTCGGGTAAGATCATGCATGCTCCCTCACATTCAGCGTTTTTTCCAGCTAGGTATAGCAGTTCAATTGCGTATCTTGCATCCCCCCATTTTGACGATGCCTGTGCTATCATCTCAACTATTTCATCCGATACAACATTCTCATGAAAAGCTTCTTCTACTCTGTTGCGGAGAATTGTTTTAAGCTCCTCGGATGTATAGGGGGGCATATAGATTAAATTTCTCTGAAAACCTCCTCTAACGCTGTCATCTAGGAGGAGAAGTGGCGCATCATCCTTTGCAATTAAGATTAGTGATAGC
Organism: Candidatus Bathyarchaeota archaeon; assembly: GCA_011041895.1. Taxonomy (GTDB): domain Archaea; phylum Thermoproteota; class DRAE01; order DRAE01; family DRAE01; genus DRAE01. Next base: position 4,376 of record DRAE01000121.1, on the reverse strand, counting down.
GCTTGTCGTCCATGTGTGACTTCATCCATTAGCCTTGTCAGCTTGTAAATCAGCTCTCCTCCACCGCTTCTAATGAAGTAGTCTGCTTCATCGAGAGCTACTAAAAGCACATCTTCTCTTCCACATAATGCATCTTGAAGCTTTGCTAAAAGCTCTTCGTCGCTGAACCCTCTTTCAGGTACGTCGATAAGCATTGATGTAATTTTCCTTAGTACTGTAAATGGTGTCCTATATTTTCTACAGTTAATGTGAACATAATGGAGCTTTACCCCCCTCCTTTGAGCTGCCTCGCATAACATGCTTCCAAAGAACTTGGTTGTAACAGTTTTACCTGTTCCAGTTTTACCTAGCACTAGAGCTTTTGGAGCAGCTTTTCCAGGGTACTTGACCAGTATCTTGAATATAGATGCAAGTTTTCTAAGCTGGTTTTCCCTGCATGGAAGCGTCGGGGGGACATATTCTGGGAACAACTTGCTTTCATCTTTGAATATAGTTGACTTAGCCAGCTCCTCTTCAATTATGTTGGAGCTCATCTCAAACACTACATATAAAATTTTCAAAATTTTCTTTTCAAAATAAAGTTCAGTTGAGAGAGTTCCGTGAAAGTATTTCCGCTAACAGAGGCGGAGTATAGTTGGAATATCAATTACTCCATAAAGCCTCATTAAGAAAATTGCAACGTAAATTGCCGCAAGTGCAATAGAAATCATAATCAATAACTTGTCCCTCCGCATCATTCTCAATTTCCTGTACCATGTGTGGCATCTTTTCTCTCCAAAGCCTCGCAACTCCATTGCATCAGCTATGTCATATATTGAAAGGGTGGCCGATATCGTCACAGGAACCACAAGTGGCACTACAGACAATATCCGTGCTATAGGATTTTTCCCTCCTTTTGGCCTAAATCCTCTTGCCATCTGAGCCTCCAACGTCTTCTTCATCTCATCAATATACTCTGGAATATACCTAAGTGCAAGCTGAACGATGTAAGCCACCTTATAAGGCACCCCCATTTGTCCAAGAGCTGGTGCATAAAGGTGTGGTGGAGTCGTGAATATGAAGGTTACAGTAGCTATTGCAAGTGTTAAAAGCTTAGTTACCGGAGTGAGGCTCTTGAGTAGAACCTCCTTTGATGTTAACTGTGCAATTACATCCTCCAAGGTTTGAGCACCGCCATATAGTATAGAGAGCGTTAATAGATTCAACGTCGACAGAACCAATATTATTGCAAGTACAAACTTCCAAGTTGTTTTGGTTTTACTCCATGGAAGTCTAGCTGAGAAATAAAATGCTAAAGAAACTGCTAATAGTGGAATTAAGAAGAGAATGTTCGGAGCAACAGTTAAGGAGAGGAGGATGGAAAAAACGAAGATGAGTTTCGAACGAGGATCAAGCCTATGTATTACGCTTTTCCCCTCGATGTATCTAATGAATCTTGTTCGCATCAGGCCCTCCTAGCTCTCCCTCTTACAGCTGCTCCATACGCTGCCACTAATATTGGTGTGAGAATTGCACCATTTATGGCATCAGTTACAGCTGCCGGTATGAAGAGTATAGTGGTGGCCTCCTCTATTGTAGATATTCCATATCCAAAGATATAATCGGTATATGCCGCAAACGCCATTCCAATAATTGATGCAATTATGGCCATTATAGCTGCCATTAAAAGACCTTTCTTCTCAAAGATATCTTCCCTTTTAAGGATATACATTGCAAGCCCTGGAATCAATCCTAGCAACCCGTTTCCAACATCCCAGTTCCACCAGAATCCTCCCCAACTAATGGCATCACTTATGGCATTTCCTAGGAATCCAGCCACGAAGCCTACCACAGGGCCAAAGACAAAACCAAAGAACATTGGAATGCAGACACTCGGCCTTAGAGCTACAAGCTGCGTCCCTGGGAGTTGAAAGATGTTGAAGAACACGTTAAAGGCCGCATACAATGCAGTTCCAACGCCCATGGCAACAATATTCGTGGTTGAAAGTAATTTTCTACTACTCATTTCAACCAGCATTAATGTATTGCAGCACAAAATTTATATTTGACCATTACTTACATGCAGAGTCTCTTCAACTCGCTAAACTTTAGAACGTATCCCCCCTCAGTAAGCTCTCTTCCAACACGAACTAAACTCGTCTCTCTGATCCTTCCAGCTTTAAGATATTCTCTATTCGCCAGAATTTCCCTAGTTGGCCCATCTGCAATAACCTTTCCATCAGCCAATATTATTGTTCTGTCACTATATTCTATGGCAAGGTCAGTATCGTGTGTTATGAGTATTAATGTCCTAACTCTGCCCTTTAACCTTTGAATGAAGTTCATGAACGCTGTATAGCTTGCATAGTCCTGGCCTGCAGTTGGCTCATCCAATATAAGTATCCTAGGCATCATGGTTAGAATGGATGAGACACATATTCTCTTCTTCTCTCCATGACTGGATGCAAACGGCGAATAATTGAGAAGATGATGAACTCCACATCTCTGTGCTGTTTCCTCAACTCTGCGATTGATTTCATCAGGATTTACACCAAGATTCCTTGGCCCATATGAGAGCTCTTCTCTAACTGTGGGTGCAAAGAGCATGTTAAATGGATCTTGAAAGACTAGTCCAACGAATGGAGCAAGTTCATAAACCTCCTTCTCTCTTGTATCCATTCCATAGACTATAACCCTGCCCCTAGTTGGCTTAATTAAGCCAAGCATGAGCTTAGCCAATGTACTCTTCCCTGCTCCATTGTTGCCTAGAAGTGCTATGCGCTCTCCCTCTCTAATCTCGAGACTTACACCCTTAAGAGCTGGTATGTCATCGTAGCTGAAATAAACATTTTCAAATTTTACGACTACAGGCCCCTGAATATCTTCACGTGAAGCATTTACCTTAATACTTTGCCCCATTTTAGGTTTCTTAAAGAGCCTAGCTGGAACCTTGATCACGTCTGTATACTTTTTAAGTACTTCTTCATCTTCAGTTTCCTCAACTATCCTCCCCCTGTCTAAAATAACTATTCTGTCTACGCCCACCTCCAGAATCTCTTCAGCTCTATGCTCAGCAACGACAACCGTTTTTCCTCTTTCCCTTAACTCTTTAATATAGCACTGTACAAGCTTAACACCCTCACTATCAAGGTTAGCCATTGGTTCATCCATCAATATCACTGGAGGGTCTAGAGCTAGTACACCTGCAATGGCAACCCTCTGCTTCTCCCCTCCACTAAGCTCATTAACATCCCTATCCTTTAAGTGAAGTGCATCAACGCGTTCAAGAGCATTATAAACTCTTCTCTTAATCTCCCTCCTTGGAAGACAAAGATTACATGGGCCAAAGGCAACATCATCTTCAACTTTTGAAAGAACAAGCTGCTTACCAACCTCCTGCAAAACAGTTCCAACAACTCTTGAAAGAACAGTTAAACTAGCACCCTGAACAACAATGCCATTAACCCTTACCTCACCCCTATAAGCCCCCTGATACCTGTTGGGAATCAAACCATTAATGCACTTCAAAAGCGTAGACTTACCACTTCCACTTCTACCAACAAGCAAAACAAGCTCACCCTTATCTATGCCAAGCTCTACATCCCTCAACGCAGGCTCACGCTTACCAGCATAGGTAAACGTCAACCCCTCAACCTCAACAATCATCCCCATCTTCTAAAAAACGCGATCGCATAAAAAGCTTTTAATAGCGAACCGATAACAGATAGTGATTGCTGTGTAAGCTACATACTTTCCACATTTGAAGCTTGTAGGTACTGGTAAATTCTCTGGATGTCACGTTAACCATAGCCTTCTTATAGTTTTCACCCTGTCAAACTCTCTATCTTCACTGACTATCGTGGTAATATTGCTACTAATCATTGCACTTATGTGAAGTGCATCTGAGGGTTTGAGATCATATTCAGTCATCAGTTTCGTTGCATGAATATATTCTTCTTCTCCTATATTAAGTATCGTCACGTAAGGGAGAACGCTTGTCTGTATAAACTCGATTGAAACATCACATGGGATGCCATACTTGCTCTTAGAGATATAGATCAGCTCATCGAGAACAAGTACATCTGTATAAGGCTTATACCTTGCCAAGACATCGATGTAAAAGTTCTCATACAGCGTTCTATACCCGGAGTTTGTCAATGTATTAAGGTATATGAGGAGAGGAGCGTCTATGAATACTCTTATCATTCAAACTCCTCCTCAAGACATACTTCCGATAGTTCACCTGGCTTAGGTTCTCTTCTATTAGGTATTTTTTTCAATTTTTCAGCATGTTCTCTCAAGAGATCTCTGAGTTTTTCAACATCAACCTTCCTCTTAGCAGGCTTCAATAGGATACCATCCTTGATTTCAACGATAACTTCATCTCCCTCATCGAT
>DRAE01000092.1 GCA_011041895.1 Candidatus Bathyarchaeota archaeon | reverse complement strand
TGCAAGTTTTCCACTCTTACGCTTACATGAAAGCGCATATATAAAGAAAACCAGAGGCCATCCAGCTCCAAGTAAAAGCCTATTCGATCCAGTCATGGTAGCTGCTGCAAGCTCGATACATCGCTTCCAAGCGAGAGAAGCCTCAAACATATACTCGGGGAAAACCTCTAGAAGAGCTAAAAGTGCAAGAGCGAAAGCTTGAGAAAATATAAACTGGCCAGCCTCAGCAGCCCAAGCCATGAGAAAAGCTCCACCAATAACAGCTAAGCCAATGACAACAACCCCGAGCAAGCCAATATTAACTCCACCACCCTCATGAGAGAAAACATAGCCCAAAAGCTCAAGATTAAACAACATAAACACAACCCAAACAAGAATACATAGAAAACACACTACAAGCGGGACACCCTCTTCCTTCCACCTCATGTTAATAGCTAAAAACCCCAAACACTACATAAAAGTAACTACTCCTCCTCAAGTATCTTCCTAATGCTCTCAAAGCCCTTAAAATATCCCTATACCACATTACTGAATTTAGTCTCTCTAATCATTGCTGCTACCAGAATCATAGCAAAATATGCCAACAATATCTTGAATGAGATAACAGTCCAGACACCACTATCGAAAACTTTGACAATGATCTCCCTATGCTCAACTATGTATCCATACTTAAAAGTCAACTTAACGACATATTCACCAGGCTCGGTAAATCTGTCAATAATCAACCTTACAGTTAATTCGTCACTGGGATACACGGGATCAACGTTTAAATCAACGTCAATCCCTTTACAACTCTCACACTTAACGTATACTGGTTCAGACGTGTTTCCATACCTTATTATACTAACGTTAAACTCAGCCATGCCGCCGCTGTATACTGTCACGCATTTAGGAGCATAGACTTCAAGCCACTCCCTTTCACTGTAAACTCTTATCCCCCACGGAAAAATTATACCAAAAGTCTTTGGGGGCTCTATGTACAGAACATATACCCTATTACCTCTTCTTCCAAGTATGCTGACGTGAGCGCCACTTTCCAAGATACCGTGGGCTAGGTAAACTTTTTTCTCGATCAAATCCACGACACCAAATGAAGCAAGAAGAACACCGTCCCCAAGATATTCCCTCGGCTTACCTGGGAATTTCGAGGAATTCCACAGTATTCTACCTCTCTCATTAAGTACTGTAAATGGCATTCCCTTCTTGAACGGGAGGAGAACTACTATCCCATATGGAGTGGCAAATATGCATGGCTTGAATATAAGAGGTTCTCCTCCTCCAAGTCTTCTACACCACAAGATCTTTCCATTGCTCAAGTCTATACAGAAAACTTTAGCCGAATAATCAACTAGAAAGACTTTTCCATTCCATATGCATGCATCATACACATAATTCGCATTACAGCACGATAAGTTGCATCTCCACACAGGCTCTCCACAACTGGCATTTATACAGTACACCCTTCCAGAAGAGCATGGAACAATTACTCCTTCAAATGGTTCTTTAAATGTGGCAACCCCTCTTGTGGCTATGTCATAAAATTCAAACTTCCATAATGTAGTTCCATATATGGCGTCGAGACACGCTATCTCATTGCAAAGAGGAACAATTATTCTGTCTCCTATATAGATAGGCTTATAGACAATGTCTCCATCAAAATTCCTTATCCATACTCTATCAGCAACTACTCTCACTTCTCCACTTAAAGATTGTTCTTCATGTATCCTGAAAAGTATAAGTGCTGAACGATATTGCATGTAACTTTCTACATAACCATAATGCCATGCAGTCAAAAGATACACTGACCCTGAATGGTTCCATATATCCATGCCAACAAACGATGATAATGGGTGAGATAAAAACAATGGTAAACTATATTCCTCTTCAGCGTCTGTCAGTATTTTCACAATGCAAAGCCCACTCCAAAATACAAAGGAAGTTGGAAATGTGACAAAGATGTAATTGCCACAAAGTTTAGATTCAAAAAGTATATCCTGATAGGTTGGCACTAGTACGAATAAGGAGACCTCTCCAAGCCTTAGAGAGTAATCCTCCTTAAATCCATGTTTTCCAAAAACTTTTCTTGCATAATTGCCAGCTTTTACCCTGATTGTTCTGCAAAATGTTACGTCATATATGACATCCAGAATACATCCAAAACATATTGTGACCAACAAAAGTATGGTACAAAAGTATATATTTGCTTTCATCCCAAACTATAGATGGAAAATGAAAAAGCATATATATATATATAACTGCCATATTGCTGCTGCTATTGCTCATAATCAGCATTTATTCAATAGAGGTACACGCAGTTCAGCTTGCGCAAATATCGCTTGAGGTATCATCATCCAACGATGACTTTGAACAGATAGTTACAATAGGCTTCTATGGAAACACTACACGCGTCACTATGGCATATGAACTTTATTCAAGTTGTTCATGGGTTACTTCGCTCTGGCTAGATAATCTATCAGATGAAGTTATTAATGAGCTAGATGTTCTTGTAATAGATATCGATGACCTTATTGAAATCCCCATTAATGTGACAGCATTTCTCAATTATTTATGGTACAATGAGAAAGGGGTGATGGTTCTAGGATACTATCCATCATATGCAATACCTTACTCAAACGACACACATGGAGGAAGCATTCTAAACACCACGCTTACATTGTATACGTATTATTCGCTATCATTTGCATGGTATAGAAGCGAGTGCGGTGTGACTGACATTTGCGTGAATTGTGGGGGTTTCACAGCACAAGATACAAGTTCTCAACAGCTTTTCCTTAATGCATTATACTGGATTTTATACGACTATATACTGTCGGAGGTCCACTCTAGCCATTATGAGTGGCATGCATATATAGGTGGTCGAAATTGCTCAGGATCCATATACTACTTTCCAATAGGAGCCAACATGACATTCGAGTCTGAGAACCAGCTTATGTTTTTCATGGATCCTGCTAGCTACATAGGAGATAGCATGGAAGACTATAAGGCCATGAGAGAAATACTGGGCAATATAACTTCCCCCGATATCAGAGCTAGAGATACTGGATTCAGTGCTGCTTGGTTAGCAATATGGCATAATCGTAGCTTTTCTAACGGAGGTTCTACAACTCATGAATACTGTGAGGAAATAGGACTTGAGCATCAATGTAATAATGAAATTGATACTGAAACATATATGATTGACGCTTACATATCGACAACAACATCCTTTTACCTGCCCATAGAATTTTATGGGCCGCCCCACTGGCATATTATATTCCATGGCATGGATCGATATTACTACTCTTGGAAAGTAACATTGTGTGGAAATGACACTCAAAATGGAGCTTATGCATGGAGTCGAGTCTATGAGCACGGTATCCTTCACATGAAAGTAATATTTGCTTGGAACAATACCGCAAGAGACTACTACATTCCAGTTACGTTTCCACATATTCTCTATGCTGAAACTTCAGCTGAAATCCATCCCTCCCCGCCATGCTGGGAAGATGAGATTGCAAAAATTAATTAACGTCATGTAGAACAGTAAATGATATAGAGAATGAAGCCTAGAACCACGTTCGATTTGATCCCTATCGTTTTTTTAATTTCCATTGTGATATTCATGCTACTGCAACCAATTCAGCTAACACATAGTGAAGACCACATTCAAGCAGCAGATGAAATACATGAAGCTTGGATTCCAGAGAATATTCACTTAGTATGGCATAGATCTTATCCTGAATGTGGGTACGAGTTTTGTGCAGTGCATGGAAATGTTTTCCCACAGGTTTTCATATGCGGTCAGTATGTCATATATCCATCAACGCTGGGTATATATAAGCTGGACTTGAAGAATGGAGCTATAGTGGATAAGGTGGCGATACCGCATACTAGCCCAGTACCGTTCTCTAAGCACTGTGAGTTCATACATGGTAGTAACGTAATCACCATTAGAGCATACAACACCATATATGGAAGAACACCAAACAAAATTCTTGTAGCCTGTATATCCATTACGGACTTTAAAATTAAATGGATTAGTGTAATCAATGCAACCTTCGAGCAGAGTGTCCATCCAATAGTGCTTGGCAACCTTCTGTACATATTCAGGACAACTGTAAGAAGTTGGGAGATAGGTGACAGAGAAAATTATCGTGTGTATATAGTTAATCTCACAGATGGAACATATGCTTCGCATATCCTGTTCAGCTACTATAAAGAAAAGTATTACCATGGGCACAAATATGAAGATGAATACGTGGCGCTGTATGCTTATAAAATTGATGATGGTCACATAGCCCTATTTATAACTAGAGGAATTTTCATAGATGCTGAACCTCATATAATGGGTACTCGGTACTTCATGATATGTGATAGAAAGCTAAACATAATTTATAGGGAGAAAGTGAGTTCGTTTCCTCACTATATTTACGTTCATAACGGGAGCATGTACCTAATGTATGCCAGCTCGTCCAATCTTATTAAAGTTGTGAAAATAACGCCAACTTTCCCTAATAGCACCGTAAGTAAGAGGATATTTCTTGAAGCAAGAAGCTGGCATGTTCCAATCTCGGAGGATGGATCTTCCTCGCTTGGGATGGCCATCAATAAAGATAAAGTTCTGATATATCATTCGGGTATCATATACTGCTATCTGGATAACGGGTCTATGCTCTGGAGTAGAATAATACTTGACCCCTATACTCCCTCAGGACCTCCACCCAATGTGTTAGATATAATTCCGTACGAGAACGGTTTCCTATTGTGCCTGTTTGGAATGGTGTTTTCAGGGGTAATTGCTATTGGTTTGGATGGCAGGTTATTCTGGTCTCTAAACTGTATGCTTTCACATGTTCCATGTATAAAGTACGACAAGCTTGTAGTTGCAGTGCATGGCGGGGAGGTAATGCTTTTCGAGGGTTTAAGTTAGTTGAATGCTATTTTTAGGCTTTCTTTTAACTATTTTTGGTTGTGATGCTTAGGGTAGTTCTGGTTGATGGATATGTTGATGAGCCGGCGTGCTTTGGTGTGCCGCCTTACATTTCGCCTTATGTTAGATATGTGGCTGGAGCTATTTGGGATACTGCAGGTAACGCCGATGTCAGATATTTCACGATAGATTTTGTCAGAGAAAATTTCAAGCTTATCCGCAAAGCGGTTGAATCGTGTCATTTACTGATAATAGTTATGGGAGTGACTGTTCCTGGAAAGTATCTTGGCGGTAAACCGTTGACAATTAGAGAGGCCATTAGGCTATTTGGTTTCGAATGTGATTGTGTA
>DRAE01000136.1 GCA_011041895.1 Candidatus Bathyarchaeota archaeon | reverse complement strand
GTCCCCGTTCCTGTTCATGGATGTTACCCAAGCTATATGGGTTTCCATAGGTGTAACGCTTGCATCACTGTTCATTATTGGAGTGTATCTTGGAAATATTTCTGGACAGAATGTGCTTTGGACAGGGCTCAGGATGGTCTTGGCAGGAATCGCCACGGCACTTATATGCATGTTGATTGGACACTTTTAACTCTTTTTCTCCAGCTTTTCCCTTAGTGCTGCCTGTGCAGCTGCCAGTCTGGCTATTGGCACTCTGTACGGTGAGCAACTTACATAGTCTAGGCCAACCTTATGGAGGAAGTGTATCGACGCTGGATCCCCGCCATGCTCTCCACAGATACCTATCTTAAGCTTTGGATTGCCTTTTCTTCCAAGCTTCACTCCCATTTCAATGAGCTTTCCCACTCCCTCGACATCCAATGTCTTGAATGGATCCTCCTTTAGTATACCCTTTCTAATGTATATTGGCAGAAATGTTCCCTGTGCATCGTCTCTGCTTAACCCCATGGTTGTCTGTGTGAGATCATTTGTTCCAAAGCTGAAGAAGTCAACTACGGTGGCTATTTCATCAGCTGTGAGCGCTGCACGTGGCATCTCTATCATCGTTCCATACTTGTATTCTATCTTGACATCGTATTTCTCCATGACCTCCTTCGCCTGCTTGTCTATTATTCTTTTCAGGAACTTTAGCTCATTTACGTGCATTGTTCCCGGAATCATTACCTCCGGCCTTGGATTATATCCTTCCTTTATCAGCCTTGCAGTTGCTTCAAAAATAGCTCTTGCCTGTGCCTCATATATCTCGGGATACACTATTCCAAGCCTGCATACTCTGAAACCTAGCATTGGGTTTCTCTCTTGTATCTTCCTTACCTTTTCAAGTAGCTTCCTGAGCCTCTCTATCTCCTCTTTTGGAGCACCCTTTTCAGTTAGCTTTCTTATCTCGATCATTAACTCCTCTACACTTGGCAGGAACTCATGAAGCGGCGGATCAAGGAGTCTTATCTGCACTGGCTTGCCATCCATAACCTTTAGAAGCTCCATGAAATCGTTTATCTGCATTGGGATAAGCTTTTCAAGAGCCTTCTTTCTATCCTCAGGAGTCTCCGCTAGAACCATTTCCTGGATTATCTTGACCCTCTCTGGTCCAAGGAACATGTGCTCAGTTCTTGCAAGACCTATTCCCTCAGCTCCAAATTCAAGAGCTTTGGCTGCATCCACAGCTGTGTCAGCATTAGCCATTACACCCAGCTTCCTTATTTCGTCACACCATTTTAGAAGTATTGAAAGCTCCTCTCCAACCTTTGGCTCTATTAATGGAACTTCTCCAAGCATTACTTCACCTGTTGTTCCATCTATCGTGATTATGTCACCTTTCTTCACCACTATGTCCTTGACCTTGAAGATCTCCTCCTCCAAGTCAATGTATATTTCCTCACAGCCTACGACCGCTGGCTTACCCATACCTCTTGCAACGACGGCTGCGTGCGATGTCATTCCACCTCTGGAGGTTAGGATTCCCTGTGACGCAGCCATTCCATGTACGTCGTCGGGGGATGTTTCTGGCCTTACAAGTATAACCTTTTCCCCTTCGTTAGCTAACTTTTCAGCCTCATCTGGGTCAAAAACCACTTTTCCAACAGCTGCTCCAGGTGAGGCTGGAAGACCTTTTGCAATGACATTTTTTTCAGCTTCTGGATCAACTTGCTTATGTAGGAGTCTTTCAATATCTTCTGGCGAGACTCTTAGCACAGCTTCCTCCTTGGAGATTATTCCTTCACGGGCCATGTCAACCGCTATCTTGACCGCTGCCCTTGGAGTTCTCTTTCCAGTTCTGGTCTGTAGAATATAGAGCTTACCATTTTCAATTGTGAATTCTATGTCCTGCATGTCTCTGTAATGTTTTTCAAGGGTTTCAGCGATTTTTATCAGCTGATTGTATATTTCTGGGAAGCGCTCCCTAAGCTCCTCCAACTTCATTGGAGTTCTTATTCCAGCCACGACATCTTCGCCTTGAGCATTTAAGAGCACTTCACCATACATCTTTTTCTCGCCTGTTGATGGATTCCTGGTGAAGAGAACTCCTGTGCCGGAATCCCACCCCATGTTTCCAAAGGCCATCATCTGAATGTTGCATGCTGTGCCCATGTCATCTGGGATCCCATGTATCCTTCTGTAGGCTATTGCTCGCTTGTTGTTCCATGAATTGAACACCGCCTTTATAGCCATGAAAAGCTGCTCATATGGATCCTGTGGAAAATCTCTTCCAGTGTGCTTCTTAAAAACTTTCTTGTATTCTTCAATTATTTTCTTGAGGGTTTCAGCGTCTAGTTCAGCATCGTATTTGACACCTTTAAGCCTCTTATACTTTTCAAGTATTTCCTCAAACTCTTCCTTTGGGATTCCCATTACAACGTTTCCAAACATTTGGATTAATCTTCTATAACAGTCATATGCAAACCTTGGATCACCAGTTTTCTTTATCAAACCCTCCACGGTTTCATCGTTTAAACCTAGATTGAGGATTGTGTCCATCATTCCAGGCATTGACACCGGTGCTCCTGACCTCACTGATACTAGGAGTGGATTCTCCTTGTCCCCAAACTTTTTGCCTGTTTCCTCTTCCAGCTTCTTCATGTATTCGAGAACCTGCTCCTTTAATCCTTCGGGGAATTTTCCTCCACGCTTGAAGAATTCAATGCAAGCTCTGGTTGTTATAGTGAATCCCGGTGGGACTGGAATTCCGATTCTAGTCATCTCGGCTAAACCGCTTCCTTTACCGCCGAGCAGGTCTCTCATAGAAGCGCTTCCTTCCTTAAAACTGTAAACCCACTTCTCCATGCCCAACCACTTTCCATTAGTGATGATTATAGCTATTAACTTATAGCTACTCTTAAATTTACCCTATTCCTCCAGAAGTTTTCTTGTAAAATCGAGGCCATATCTTTCATCAAAGTATTTCCTCACTTTTTCAACGTGCGCACTTGGAACTTTTCTCTCAAATGGTATCCGCTCGGCATTAGCTATTCTTAAAATGAGCTTGTAAATGAGCTTCAAATCCTTCAGCAAAATATCCGTGGAAACATTTGACATTGTATCTAGATCTGTGTGAAGGTATGCTGAGGTTCCTCCACCTCTTGAGATTGATATGCTTGGCACTCCTTTGAGGGAGAATGTTGATGAATCCGTACTCACTACGTTGTTGGAGACCTCTATGTCGAAGCCGCATTCCTTAAGATATGATGAAACATAGTTCGTGAGGGAGTCTGATCCAAGCACTGAAAATGATAGCGCTCCCAGCATTGACCCATGGACATCGAGGTTTACTACGAGTACATGCTTGTCGAGCTCATTCTTATGTTTCTCAGAGTATGCTATTGAACCTCTTAGTCCAAGCTCCTCTGATCCGAAGAATATTAGTCTGATACTTCTCTTTGGAACATCTACTGAAAGCATTTTTGCAAGTGAAAGTATTAGAGCTACGCCAGACGCGTTGTCCAGTGCACCATGGCCTCCTGGAATAGCATCATAATGCCCACAAATAATTATTGTTTCATCTGGGTAGTCTGTTCCTTCAATATCGCATATTACATTCGCTGAAATAGATGAGAATATGGTCTGTCTAAGATACATTTTGGCCTTTCTATGCTTTCTCTTCAGTATCCTCAGTGCATCCTCGAATGATATATAGAGCATTGGAACACTTCCATACTGCAGCCATTCATGAAGGAGCTCTGTTCTCGGAGCCGGTTTTCCAGGGGAGGTGTTGCATCTAACTATTCCAAGCGGGTCATGCCTCATCAATAGCTTGTACCGTTCAATGTTCAGTTTATTATATGCAAAGACGATTCTGTCCTCAGCTGTATGATACTTTGAAATGTCATCTAGGTCTAGGAACTCAATTTTTCCTTCAAGGCCATTCTCGGGGGTGTCTGCTGAAAAGCCTATTCCCTCGCATGAAACCTTCATGAAAGGTTTCTTGCCTCCAGTCAGTAGGCTTTTACGCTCAATCTTGTAAGTGTACACTTCAAAAGTTTCCAGTATTGGTTCGAGTCCGAAGCTTGAGAGCGTATCTGAGATCAATCCAGCTGCTTCCCGCTCTTTCTCTGAGCCTCCGATTCTGTCAGCTATGCCAGCGATCAACTTCAGGAATTTTAGAAGATCTTGTTTTGTTATGGTTGTCATGCTTTAGCCTCTTTGACATAGTCAACTGTTGTTGTAAACTTGTTTCCTCCGAGGTGGAATATAGGTTTCGCCTTTCCAAGAACGTATATTCCATTGCTGTAATAGCCTTCCTTTACATAGCATTCTATGACGTCTCCAAGAACTAGGTCATGGTCGCCAGCTTTTATAAAGTCTCTGACTTTGCACTCTATGAAAGCTATGCATTCGTTTATTATACATGAGTTAACTTTTCTCGCTTTTCCCTTGGTGAAACCCGTTACCTTAAACTTGTCAACCTCTCTCCCAGAGATTACTCCACACTTGAAGACGTCATCTAAGTAGTCCATTGGGGGAACATTTACCACGAAATCCATGTATTTCCTCAATAGTTTATAGGAGTGTCTCTGGGGTTTAATGCTTGTGACAAGTATTGGAGGATTCTTGCTTACGGGCATAAGCCATGAAACGGTGATGATATTGCCTCCGACGGTTAGAAGGAATGTCTTGCACGGGAATATTAATGTGTAAAACTCCTCTGATTTCACGTTAATGGTTTTCATACCGTTATAGATGAGAGAAAAACGCTAATAAATATGAGTTTACAGCTTGACAACCCTGTCAAACATTCTCAGAATGCATCTAACCATGAATCTTTCCCTTCTACTTATGAGTAGATGACATTCTGTGGGCCCGCTAATCGAGTATCCATAGTAGGAGTTTACTATCATAGTATTCGCTAACTTCATGCATTTGAGAAGGGGCTGTAATGAACCTCCCTGTAGGTAAATGGATAGGTCATTTATCACTAGATGCCCTGTTGGATTTTTGATGAATTTTCCCAGTGCTTGCAAGCATTCTCTTGTATTTTCTTTCACTGTTTCCATGAGTTGTTTACATGTTTTTGACGTTATTCTAGCTGGTTTCGTGTTTGCTTTGATGTATCTTATTTTATTCAGAATTTCTATAGGTAAAATATCCTCGATACGTAGTCCAATGGTCTTACCCTTGTAAAATGTTTTCCCGGGGGCGAAGTCTATTACTGTCAAGTTTTCTCCGTGTTTTTCTGCAAGTTTCTCAATGGCCTTCAATGTTAGCCTTGTTTTTCCAGTGCCTGTTTCCCCTATTATGGCAATTTTGCCTTCAAGTTTCCTGTATAATTCTTGCACGTTTAAGAGCCTCCAGCACTGCTAGAGCTATTGCTACTCCACTGAGGGAGCTTATTGCCCATCCAAGGTATACCATCGGATATATTGCAATCATGGCCTCCTTGCCAATTAGTGGGGCTATTATGAATATGGAGAGGGTAGCCCCTATTAGGACTGTTCCAATGGGCTCTGTTAGGGCGGC
>DRAE01000145.1 GCA_011041895.1 Candidatus Bathyarchaeota archaeon | reverse complement strand
GGTTTACTTTAGAGACGACATCTACATCGCTGCTGGCTACAACATCGTAGCCTTTTGAGATGAGATACCTATCTGTTCGTTTAGTAGTTAAAGTGCATCCTGTATCCGCTAAACCCATTTCCTCGATTAAGGAGTTTATAAATTTGGATAGTTCACCGCTTTTACTTATCTGCGCATCTAAGACTATTTCAAAATAGCTAGGGTGCAAAGCGGACACTTGTTTAAGAAGCATTTGGACTGTATATTCAGTTTTATCAGAAAAGCGGTATGAATGCCTCTCTCGTATATCCCTTATCAAGCTGTCATCGCACAATATCACAGGATGGCCGCTTATTATGCTTTCAATTGTAATCAAGTTGTTGAAGCCATCTATACCTAAACTTCTACCTTTCACTTCACTAGGATCCAGTATTTTCTCTGCAATGGTGGATGAGAGCCATGTTGGATGTATGCACCTGTTAAGTATAGAAACTGCCTCCTTCGGAAGCCCATAGTAGCTTGCAATGAACTTAACAACAGAGGATTTCTTGAATCCGCGATCAAGAAATATCTTGAGGTCTTCACATGCTTTTCTAAGCTTCATAGTGTCAAAGTCATCAAAAATCATTTAGCATCTACTTGAGATTAATTTCTTAAGGCGGTTTATGAATTCATCTACGTTTTTCCTTGAGGAACACTTGACCAGTCCAAATGTCTTGCTTCCTCCTCCGCGACACTCTTTAACCTTTGAAATGATTTCTCTTATAATTTCCCCTACATTAAATCCAAGCTTTGCAAACTCTTTTCCGGTCATTATTCTGACAATGTTGCCTGTCTTCACTAATAGAACTAGGTTTTTATACATTGACGTAGAGAGTCTACCTAGCTTGTTTATATGGTACTCCTCCAACCCTTCAAGATCCAGCTCCACTAGATAGAGGTCACCTAATTTCTGGGAAAGGGGGCTTTCAGGTGAGAGAGATTTAGCAACCGTGTTTAGTAGTTTATCTACGGCTGTGTCAAGGCTTTTGGCCCTGTTGACAAGTGTAACAACCTTACGGACAGTATCTTCCCTAGAGGTTGACAAAATAGAGGCTATTTTATGGAGTTTTTCCTCGAGATCACGAGAGTATTGGAGAAGGCCATCTAGTGTACAGAACTCGAATCGGATAACGCCCTCCTGAATCTTGGTGACGTTAGTTATCTTTAGGGCACCTACCTCCGATGTAGATGAGCAATGTAAGCCTCCACAGGCTTCTGAATCCCAATTTTCTATCTCAACAATTCTAAGTTTCTTGTAGGGAACTACGCCTCCCTGATATATTTTGACACCCCACTTCTTTTCAGCTAGTGTTCTAGGCATGATATGAACCCTGACTTTCCTACCTTCCTTTATAATCTTATTTGCCTTGTTCTCAATAGCGATAATCTGTTCACGTGTAGGAACTTTAAAGTGTGTCACGTCTAATCTGCTTATCATTGTTGATTTCTGAGCTCCAGCTTGCCATACATGTAGGCCTAAGACTCTTATAAGTGCTCCTAGGAGTATGTGCGTTCCAGTGTGAGCCTTCATTAGAGCGTATCTTCTATCCCAGTCTATTTCACCGACAACATTAACAACATCAGCTTTAATTGGCTTGTCAAGATAGTGAAGAACACGATTTTCAACGTCTATTACCTTCTCTACCATGTACTCTTCCCCGTTTATGAGAAGCCTTCCCTTATCGTATGGCTGACCTCCACCCTCAGGGTAAAAGAGTGTCCTATCTAACAAGATGATCTTTCCATCGTTGAAGCGAGCAAGAATTTTAGCTTTGAACTTTTTCTCATAAGGTTTTTCATAATACAGCTTATATGTTTCAGGATACTTTTTAACGTCTATAGAAACCGTTTCCTCTTCTTTAGTTTCCTCTATTTGTTCGTGTCTTTTAACAAGCTCCTTATAGAATTGTTCCTCGAAGCCTTCAGGTACAGTTATTCCATGCTTTCTTGCATACTCTTCAACTACTTCTAAGGGGATGCCGTGTGAATCGTATAAAGTGACTGCAGATTGTACGTCTACTGTCTTTTTGCCCCCGATATACTTTCCAACGATCTTCAGCGATTTTGATAGAAGTGTCTCGTATTTATGAGCTTCAATTCCAGCAATCTCTAGTATGGCTTTACGTGCTTTGCCCAGCTTTTCAAAATCCCTTGACCAGTAATCTATCTGCCATTTCATTATCTCGCTTATGGGAATTTCCCCTTTTACTCTACGTAGATGTCTTAGAGCTCTGCGTATTACAAGCCTTGACAAGTATCCTACTCCACTATTGGATGGAAGAGCTCCATCACAAACCATGAAGGCAAAGCATTTAGTATGATCAAGTATCGAGAAAATTGAGAAAATTTTCGTTAAATAATCTCGTTCATCAGTGTTCATTTTCAAGAGAGCTCTAGACAAATCTCTTTCACTATTTAGATTCAGGATGAGTTTATTGAAGATCTTGCCTTCATAGGGAATGTTCAAGTTCTCAAGTAATTTATCCAGGATGCCTGGGTATATAGCCTCAAACGCTGAGGGAGTGCCACTCATATACCACGAAAATCTTTCCATTCCATACCCTGTGTCCACAACCTTAATTGGCATCTTAATATACTCATCACCTATAACCTTAAACTCCATGAACACAAGCGTGGAAAGCTCTAGTCCATCTACAAGGCATTCGACGGATGGACCTGCATTACCTCCTCCTTCCCAGAAGCTTTCTTTATATGTGACTTTTTCCTCTGGGATTCCCAAGCACTCCGTTGTAAATTCATGGCAGAACTGCACAGTCTCCTTCTTCCAATAGATCCAATCTTCCTCTCTGTTAAAGGCATGATGCCCACCCATTTCAAATATTGAGAGATGCCTTCCCAAAGTCAAGCCTACCTTATCGATGTCCTCGAGTCTGATGCAGGGTTGCACTACAACTAATGGGTTAGCTGGAGGCTCTACTATACCATCTGTGACGTAAGGTTGGAAATCAATTATGCTGGCTATGGTCAAGTATAGGTCCGTTCTCCATCTGGCAACTGTTGGATAAGGCTCTATCATCTCGTGGCCTCGCTTGTTAAAAAATTCCTTGAACTTTTCCCTTATGTATCTAACCTCGAATACCCGTCCTTCACCATCTATGAAAGTGTAAGGAGAACAGGGAAATTCTCCGCATGTATCTCTACGCTTTGTTGCCCAGAAGTATTCTCCACAGATTTTACATTTGAATCTCTGAAGTCCAAGTTCGCTAAGAAAATCAAATGAATTTTGAGCGTTAAGTGACATGCTTCTATCCAAATAGAGCAGCTAAACCAGCTACCGCTTCCTCTTCCTTTTTCTCCTCTTTCTTTTCCTCTTCCTTCTTTTCCTCCTTGGCTTCCTCTTCCTTCTTGACCTCCTCTGCTGGCGCTGGGGCTGCTACTGGCATTGCCATCGTGGATTTTATGACCTCGTCAATGTCCACCTCCGACAGGGCTGCTACTAGAGCCTTTATTCTGGCCTCGTCGTATTCTATTCCAACTGCCTCAGCAATTTTCTTGAGGTTTTCCTCTGTTATCGGCTTTCCTGCGGAATGTAAGAGCATTGCGGCGTAAATATACATCATGCCACTTCACCCCTGTGCCTTACATTTTGGAATAAACGTAATAAATATAAGTTTTTACTCGCCTTTGGATATCCTCTGGTCAAGTGCACATGCTATAGCATATGCCCTCTTTATCAGCTCGGGAAGAGTCTCCCTTGATATGTAATCTATGGCCAATGCAAGGGCCATTGCTTTCTGATATGCCATTGGAATGGAGAACCTCAGAATTGATGGGTCTTCGTATCCTATATTTACGGCGACCTTGAAGACGTTGGAGACAGCCTCTTCAAGCTGCTTTCTATACTTTTCGACATCAATGTATAGATCCTTGCTTGGAATAACTACTCCATCTTCATAAGCTGCATTGAGCTTGAGCTCAGACTCTATAGGTTTAATGTTTAGTCTTGAAAGCATTATGGCTAACTTTTCTGATATTGGTTCTCCCTTTCTAACTACAAGTGTATCCTTTGCAATCCATATTGTTCCCGATTCTATTCTGGTTGGGATTCCAAGTTCCTTGAACTCTGAAAGCACTGGTCCAGGGGCCAGCCCTGTGTTCCCAGCTCTTATGATGATATCCTCGGGGGCGATATCTCCAGCCTTGGCAAATGCTTTTACTCTATTTTTCCTAAGGAAGGAGGCTAGCTTGAAGGGGTTAACGTTTGTACAGACTATGGCTGATGGACCTTCTAAATATTTCGCTAACTGGGAAAGATTTGGCCTACCATTTTTTTCAAGATTTTCAAAGGCGATCTTCATAAGTGTATTCTTAGAAACTTTTATTTTGGCCCAACCACGCAGCTTCTTTCTAATTTCATGAAGCTGACTGCTCTTTATACCATAGATTGAGGCGACGGCAACTACCTTATACTTTTTAATAAGGTCCATAAGCTCCTGTACTATCTTAATTTTCTTTGGGTGTACTCTTCTGCCTTGCTTGGTTAAGGCAACCGCCATCGGTAACCCTCCTTTAATATACTTGGACTGCAGGGCCCATGGTCTTTTTAATGAATATGGATTTAATGTTTCTAACACCCTGTGGCAAGGCGTCCTTAACGCTGTTGATTATATCAATTATGTTCTCAGCTATAGATTTTTTATCCATTTTCTCATGTCCAACTTTACAATGCACCATGGGAGATTTCCTAACTCTTATTCTGACCGTTCTCATCGAGTCCTCAGCGATCTTATCGAGTTTCATTGCAGGAGTTAAAACTGTAGGCATTTTCCCACGGGGGCCTAGTATTGCGCCTAGAGAACGACCTATGACAGGCATCAGCTGTGGAATAGCATAAAAGAATTCATATTGCCTAGCAAGCTTCTTTGCTTTTCTCTTATCTCCAGCCAACTTACCTAGTTCCTCACTAGTTATGCATGGAATGTTAAGTTTCTTCGCGTTAAGGGCAACTTCGCCATCTGCGAATATGCATATGCTTGGTTTGTCCGTTATCGGATTTCTCACTTTCACTGTCATGTTTATTCTGTTTTCAGGTTTTTTGAGGTCTATATCCCTGAGGTTAATGTATAATTCAATGGCTTGGTTAAAGTTTCTCGGTTTTGAAATCTCATCGAGCTTTTCAAGACAGGATACTATGTTCTCGGTGGATATTGCCTCTGCTAAGCTAATTTTCTTCTCTCTTCTATTGCTCTTTTTTGCCATTATTAAACCTCCTCAATCGATTTAGAGAGTTCCTCCTCGAGTTCCTTTTCGTATTTGGATATTAGCTCATCGTGTACTCCTTGATCCACTTCCTCCTGCACCACTCGAGGATCTTTACCTTCAATCGTTACACCCATACTTACACAAGTTCCCAAAACTTCTTTTACGCATGCTTTCAACGTGTTAGCTAGGCTATCTTTGAACTTGAGCTTTGCTATTTTCACTATTTGCTCCATGGACAGATCTCCGACGACCTCATCTGGAGTTTTTGAGGACCCTTTTGGAGCACCTATCTCTTTGAGTATTAGAGC
>DRAE01000100.1 GCA_011041895.1 Candidatus Bathyarchaeota archaeon | reverse complement strand
TTTACATGGCTTACAATAGTGAAATATTATGCTCCAGAAGCCATGAAAACTACCATACTCAAAAAGCTCACGGAAAAGAATGCGCTTGATAAACTTGAAAACGCTCTTTCAGAGTCCATGGAGATATTCGAGTTCATGACAATACTATACTGTATGCATGCAATCGACCCCAGAAGATGTAGAAAGGCAGCTAAAGAAAACTTTGATAAGCTGTATCAGCTACTGAAGGAAGCTAGATTTCCTGAAGACATTATTGAGAGCCTCCTAGTAATCGATCCCAGACTATATAAGAGCATTAGGGAAAGAATCTCAGAGGATATTTTATAATTCAAATACTTTATATCTCAAAATATTAAATTCAGATCTCGCTTTATTACTTTAGGTGATAGCGCCAAATGTCTACTGTAGCGACTATTGAAACTCTAAAATCAACGCTTGATAATCGTGTAGTGCGTTTCTTCCTAAAAAAGTTTTCAGGTAGATGCGGTAAAGATGGTCTAAGTAGAGTAGAGGTGGCGCTGGAGCTGCTAGTAGGTGCGCGAGATGAGGCGTGCTTTACATGTTCGCATCTGGTTAAACCAATAGTCAAGTGGGCAGTTTTCAAAGGGGCAAAGGCATTTGACCTATCGGAAGATGATATTAGGAAGGCCTTCGACAACGTGTACAAGCGCAGAGGACTAGTAAATGTTCTCCGTGGAATCTCAAAATTCGGTGTAAAGCGCCCTTTTGTTCCAGGGGCTCCATTCCTTGTGGTCTGGAACTTTACATGGAAATGCAATCTAAGGTGTAAACACTGCTATGCATGCGCAGGAGCCCAGAATAGGAGAGAGCTAAGCGAAAAGGAAGCCCTGAAGGCATTAAAGGAATTCGCAGATGCCGGCGTTAATATAATCGCGCTTTCAGGCGGAGAACCTCTTATGAGAAAAGACGTATACGACATCATTAAAACAGCGCATGACTATGGAATGTATACTGCAATTGCCACAAATGCCACATTGATAACGAAAGAAGTCGCATTAAAACTGAAAAATGCAGGCCTAGGTTATGTACAGGCAAGCTTAGATGGAGCATCTCCTGAAACACATGATTCATTTAGAGGCGTTCCCGGAGTGTTTGAGAGAACTGTTAAAGGCATAAGAAATTGTGTCGAGGCAGGGCTCTTCGTAGAAGTTTCATCTGTGATCACAAAATACAATTACAAGGAAGTTGAGGACATCATTAAGCTTAGTGGTGAACTTGGAGCAAACTGGTGGATGATGTATAACTTTGTTCCCACAGGCAGGGGAAAGAACATAGTTGAAGCCGACTTATCTCCAGAGGAGAGAGAGGAAGTCCTAAGGAAGCTGTGGAACATACTGAAAAGCAGAAAATATAAGGTTGATGTACTATCCACAGCGCCACAATATGCTAGAGTGGCCATACAATGTGAAAAAGAACTTTCTAACAACGTAGATAAACTTATTGTCCCAACACACTTCTACAACCCAGAGCTCCAAGGTAAACTAATAAGCTTAAGCGAGTTCATTGGAGGGTGTGGCGCTGGAAGATTCTACTGTGCCATGGATCCTGACGGAGCAATTACACCATGTGTATTTATGCCATTGAAGGTAGGCAATATAACTGAAGACAACTTTGAAGAGCTGTGGGAGAGCAACAAAGTGTTCAATGACCTACGCGACAGAGATTCATTAAAGGAACACTGTGGCGTATGCGAATACAGGTATGTATGTGGAGGATGCAGGGCAAGAGCATATAATTACTTGGGAGACTATATGGGCCCAGATCCTGGATGCGTAAATAATTTAGACGTGTGGAAGAAAATTGTATTGGGTGAGCGTGTTGGAGCTCGCCAGATATACGGTTAGGGGATTAATTGGGTCTGTTATTCTACATCTCCTATATAGAAATCCGATGCATGGATACGAAATAGTAAACAGAATAAAGGAGCTGACTGGACACTCATTTGGTCCTGGAACAATTTACCCCATACTATATCGCATGGAAGAGCATGGACTGATAAAGTCTTCATGGAAGAAAATTGGGAAAAGAAGAATGATTAAGCTCTATAGCTTAACGGAGAAGGGAGTTGAAACTCTAAACGAGCTCAAGGTTCTATGGAGAGAGAAGCTGGTTAAACTTATACATAGCATAATTGGACATTAACTTTAATATGCAATGCAAATTATGCGGTAGAGAAGCAGTATTTAAAAGCAGAGGAATACGATGGTGCAGGGATTGCTTTGAAAAATTTTACCTCAAAAAAGTCGAGGATACGATCTCGAAGTACCGCATGTTCAACAAGGATTCGAAGGTTTGCGTAGCAGTATCAGGAGGAGAGGACAGTGCTGCACTTGCACATGCACTTAAGAGACTAGGATATAACATAACTCTTCTCCACATTCACCTAAATATTGAAGGATACTCTGATCAAGTGCTTGAAATCGTTGAGAAGCAGGCTGAAATCATAGGCGCCCCATTGCATGTTGAATACCTTGAAAAATATGGTTTAAAGGTTCAAAGAGTAGGTTACAGGCCTCCATGTGCAGTTTGTGGAGTTTTCAAAAGGTACTTGATGAATAAGTTTGCATGCGAAAATAATTTTGATGTTATATGCACGGGTCATACGATAGATGACTTGACGGCTTTTCTCTTCTCAGCTATATTAACATGGGACATTGACACCATGAACAAGTTGAGGCCATTTCAACCAAGCTCCGTCGAAAACTTAAAGCCAAAAGCTAAGCCGCTTGCATTTTTACTTGACAAGGAAAATGCCTTCTATGCAAAGTTGAACGGTCTTCCCATAGCAGACGCCAAATGTCCATTTGAGCTAACCTCAAAAGTCAAGCTTTACAAGAAACGACTTAGAAGAATCGATCCAAGAGAAAGCTTCAGGCTACGATGGTATAAAGTTTTCCTAAATAACTTTCCCTTCAGAGAGGAAAGTCGGTCATTTAAGAAATGTATGGTATGCGGCTTCCCCACGGTAGCGGATAAATGTAGCTTCTGCAGGATCAAGGAGCTCTTTCAACGTTACCAGACACCATAGATTTCAGCTCCACAATAGGGGCATCTACCATTCTTGATCCTGTTCTCGATTATGGAGAAGATATGTCTTTTTATCAAAACCTTTCCACAGTTGTGACAGTAAGTATGCTCATATCTATGACCTGGAACATTGCCTATGTAAACATATTTGACGCCAGCCCTTTTCGCAATTTTATAGGCTTTTTCAAGGGTTTCTATCTTCGTAGGTTTCTCATGGAACATATATGCTGGAAAATACCTTGTAAAGTGGATGATCGCTTTATCTCCACAATACTTTAAAATGTGCTCTACAAGCTCCTCTATATTCTCCTCACGGTCATTAACGTTTGTAATAACCAGATTTGTAAGCTCAACATGTACGCCGTTCTCAATGGCAAACTTTGCATTCTCTAAAACCTTGATCCAGTCAGATATCCCACAGTATCTCCGATAGACATGTTCAAGCCCCTTAACATCGATGTTCATAGCATTTAATCCGCTCTTGATAAGCAGCTTAAGCGCTTCCAAGGTCATGTATCCATTCGTGATATAGGTATTGTAGAGCCCTTTCTCAGAGGCCAGCCTAAAGACATCTAGTGAGTACTCTAGCAGTAAAGTTGGCTCATTAAATGAAATCGATGTTCCACTGCTATATTTAACAGCGTACTCTACAAGCTTCTCAGGAGGAATATAGTTGGCATGCTCCAGATCAGGTGGAATCTTGCTTATTTCATAATTCTGACACCACGGGCATGTAAAGTTGCAGCTCCAACTTCCAACAGTTAAAGCATACGTCCCAGGGTAAAAGTGAAACAACGGCTTTTTCTCAATTGGATTATTTGATATAGATGAAATGTCGCCATAAATTATCGTGTAAAGCCTACCCCCTACATTGACTCTAGTCTTACAGAATCCAGTTTCCCTCTCAGCTATAACACACTTCCTGTAACATGTTAAACACTGTACTTTTTCCCCTCTAAGTCTCCTATAAAGAATGCTCTCTCTAACAGTAGGCTTGTCAAGAGTATTTTTGCTCATTACAATATACTTATCAAGTTTTCTATCTCTTATACTTTGATGCTTAAACCTTACAATGTGACAAGGATAGCAGTAGCGGTTCTAGTCTTAGCACTGTTTGCTTCCAACCTTCAGATAGCCCATGTCCTCTCCGCAGACACTGATAGAACACTGGTCAAAACGGTAACATGCCAGTTCAAGGAGAATAGCTTTTATAAGACCATTCTCCTAGCAGTTCCACCGGAATCCTCTTCTATCAAGGTTGAGATGTTTCATGTAAGCTCCCAACCCATGGAAAATTTCACCGATACCCCCTCGTACTATGCATTTACAGTATACAATGGGGTTACAATCTATTACAGAATTAGTTATGTTGTCCCAGACAGTCCTCTCATGGGATATGAGATAGTTTATGCAAGAGATTTTAAGGTGCTTAAGATTGATCTCTCCAAGCTATTCAAAGACCATTTCAAGATATTCTCATGTAGTGAAGTCAGGCTAAAGATAACAATTAAGAAGCTTAACATACGCTTCAGGAGAGTTATGCCAGATACATTGGACATGCAAATTATGAAAAACTTCATAAATATGGGTGAGGCCGCTAACTACTGTGCCTTGATATCTAGACAAATCAATGATGAAGATTTCTCAGCTTTAGAGGAGAGCGATGTAGCCTATGTAATAATATCTCCCGGAGAACTTTCATCGTATGCTGAACGCCTCCTAGAATGGAAAAGAAGTAGAGGTGTCAAAGCTGAGCTAGTTCTCCTTTCATGGATTAAGTCAACCTATCCTGGAAGAGACACTCCTGAAAAAATTAGAAACTTTCTGAAGGATGCTTATAACAAGTGGCATATCAAGTGGGCTCTCCTCTTCGGAGACTATAGAAAGATTCCGGTAAGGTACATTTTCAACCCTGATTACTTGAGGGAGCCTAATCAAGGCAGCTACAAGCCGACAGATTACTACTATATGGCACTTGATGGAAGCTTTGATGAAGATCATGACGGGATATATGGGGAGAGAAAAGGTCTATCCATAAAGGATGAAATAGATTGGATGCCAGATATAGCTGTTGGAAGAATACCAGTCTCAAATGAAGACGAAGCTGAAAATGTTGTTAACAAGATCATAAGTTTTGAATCAACACCAACTGGACAATGGTTCAAAAGAGCTCTCTTATGCGGGGCTATAATTTCATTCAGTCAAGGAGGATACCCCGGAATAGAGGGGGCAGAAACCTGTGAAAACATAGCAAGACTCTTCCCAAGAGACTATAATATTACAAAACTATACGAAAGCAGTAAAGATTACCATAACTATCACAATCTTACCAGAAGCAGTGTAGTTTCACATCTTAACATAGGCTATGGATGTGTTAACTTCGTGTCACATGGAGGCTATGATAGCCTATGGAGAGTTTACAAGGTTGACTCTAGGGAGTTTTGGGACTGCTATTTGTGGAGGATGGATGCTCTAATGTTATCCAATAAGTTTAAGCTGTCCGTGGTCTATGCCGCATCATGTAATACCGGTGCTATAGACAGGGATTCTCT
>DRAE01000058.1 GCA_011041895.1 Candidatus Bathyarchaeota archaeon | reverse complement strand
TGAACGTTTTAAAAGATTCAAGATGGATGAGAACAGTCTCTTCCACGGGCTAAGCTTCCTATGCGCAGCTTCCTCTATAATTGCAATACTATTCATAACAGTTTTCGTTGGAATGGAGGGCTTGAAAACATTCTTTGAAGTTTCATTAGATAACTTGCTCAGTGTTAGATGGGCCCCCTACTATGGAAGCTATGGAATCATTCCTCTTATAGTAGGTTCATTAACTGTTGTGGCGGGAGCCCTTCTCATATCCGTTCCGCTAGGTATCTCGTCAGCAGTCTTCATAACGCAATTTATTCCAAAAAATGTACATGACATAGTTAAGGCCATAATAGAAATACTAGCTGCCATTCCATCAGTCGTGTATGGCTTCATAGGCTTGATCTTCATATCACCATATCTGATATCTCTCTTAAACGTGCCAACCGGCAAAATTGCACTGAATGGAATGATAATACTTTCTTTAATGGTTATCCCAACGATCACTAGCATTTCAAGCGAGATAATGTCCTCTGTGCCAAAAGATTATATTGAAGCATCCCTTGCACTTGGAGCAACTAAGTGGCAAACGATTAGAGGAGTCATTCTTCCAACATCAATGCCTGGAATGATAGCATCCATTATACTGGCCTTTGGAAGAGCTATCGGTGAGACAGTTGCAGTCCTAATAGTGTGTGGAAGCGTTGCAAAGATCCCCGTTGGAAACATTTTCCTAAATCCAGTTTATCCTCTAACAGCTGCAATAGCAATGTACATGGGAGAGGCAGTCGTAGGAAGCACCTTTTACCATGTCCTATATACCCTTGGCCTTTTCCTTTTCATAATAACATTCGCAGCAACTACATTAGCCGACTTCATCATAGCCAAATACACTAAAGCTTTAAGGAGGATCGTGATATGAGAAAGCTTAAAGAATATCTGATGATCACATTAGTATCTGTGCAAGGGCTTCTTGTAATTTCAGTAGCAGTTCTTTTACCAGCTATGATATTCTGGATCGGTTCACCAAGTCTATCACTTAAACTTTTCACATCATCGGTATTTGAGGGAGGCCTTTTTGAATGCATAATGGGCACCATTTGGATGCTCTTAGGCACGATAGCTATCTCGGGTCCAATAGGTGTTTTAGCTGCAATATACCTTGTAGAGTATGCTCCCAGAAGCAGTAAAATCGTTAGGGTAGTTGACCAGTCAATAAACAACCTTGCAGGTGTTCCATCAATAGTTATAGGCTTATTCGGATACACATTTTTCAGCTATCATCTCAAGCTCGGGATATCCCTTCTCTCAGGATGGCTTACACTGTCACTAATGACGCTGCCAATAATAATCAGAGGATCAGAGGAAGCTCTTAGAATGATCCCATACTCGTTTAGGGAGGCAGCTATCGGACTCGGAGCCACAAAATGGGAGGCTGTCAGAGACAATGTGCTTCCAGTTGCAGCTCCCGGAATAGCTACAAGCATAATTCTAGCAGTTGCAAGAATAGCTGGCGAAGTTGCGGCAATCTTGTTCACCGCATGCGTTTTAACAATGAGAGGCCTGCCAGATTCCATACTTGAGCCAGTTATGACCCTATCCTACTATCTCTTCGTAATGCTTGTGACATCTCCTAAGTTCTCGATTTCAAAAGCATTCGCCACAGCAACAGTTCTCCTCCTAGTAGTTATCTTCCTAGTTGTGGTTGCAACAGCTATTAGAACCTATTATAGGAGGATATGGAAATGGTGAGAAGCGAGAAAATAAAGATTGAGACAATTGACCTACATGTATGGTATAGAGACCTCCACGTCTTAAAGGGTGTGAACATGCAGATACCCGAGAAAAGGGTTACAGCCATTATCGGGCCAAGTGGATGCGGTAAAACAACTCTTCTCAAGTCACTTAACAGAATGGTCGAACTTGTAGAGGATTCAAAGGTTAAGGGTCAGGTTCTATTAGATGGCGTAAACATATACGATGACTCAATAGATTTAACGGAGCTGAGAAAGAGAGTTGGAATGGTATTTCAAAAACCAAATCCACTTCCCAAATCAATCTATGAAAACATAGCCTACGGACCGAGAATACATGGAATAAACGATAAAAAAGAGCTTGACAAGATAGTTGAGAAATGCCTTAAGGAGGCAGGACTCTGGGATGAAGTCAAGGACAGGCTAAATGACAGTGCATTTAACCTCTCAATAGGTCAGCAACAGAGACTGTGCATTGCAAGAACCCTTGCAGTGAATCCAGAGGTACTTTTAATGGATGAGCCATGCTCAGCCCTAGACCCACGTTCGACAATGAAGGTCGAGGAACTAATAGAAAAGCTAAGAGGCACGTACACAATTGTAATAGTTACACATAACATGCAGCAAGCTCAGAGAATATCAGATTACACAGCGTTCATCTACTATGGAAAAATAGTTGAATTTGGGCCAACAGAGGACATTTTCCTAAACCCGAAGGAAAAGCTTACCAGAGACTATATCAAAGGAAAATTCGGATAGCAACTTCAAAATAAAATTTAGAACCATGAAATTACATTTTAGTGAATGATGAATGGCATCAGCTCTGAGCAGTGATGACGTCTGCATCGGCTGACACATCACGCTCGATGATGTAGAACCCAGGATCTGAGGCGTGATGAAAAAGCCGCCGCTGAGGCCCAAGGATGCCAAGTAAACTCAAAGTATTCGCCACTACAATTATCCTATTGATCATAGCATTTACGGCAATAGACTATTTTCTAATGTATCAAGCAGCTCAAAAACTCAAGGCAGATAAAGTTGAGGTGCTCGGAATAACGCCAGTAAAGTTACCGTATGAATGGAAAATCACATTCCTCGTATACATTGAAAACCCATCTGATTACATTTTTGAAGTGAAGAAAATAACATACAAGGTGTATATAAACGGAACATACATTGGCGAGGACTTCAAAAAATACATTATAATTCCAGCGAAATCTAGAAGCGATCAAACACTTACATTCCAATTTGATGTCCGAGATATTGGAGAAGCAGCCATCATCATACTCTCAAGCGATCACATTGAAGTTATGGTGAAGGGAACAATAGAGGTTCCAGTTAAACTTCTCAGAACACTTACTATTTCAACAGTTTCTCTCCCATACACTTATACAGAAATAGTTGAACGCTCTTAGCCTTCCATCAACACATTCATCACATACCCTGAAACCTCGTCAACATCCTCGTATCCTGAGAGAACTTTCCTAGGTAGAATTTCTAAAAGCCTATATCCCTTAAATGCTAAAATTTCAGATACATTCTCAATCCATGCTGCCAACTCATGATCCCTACATTCAACAAATTTCTCATACATTTCAGCTAGATAGCCTATTAGCCGATTAAAGTTTTCAATAATGTCTCTATGATGTGGAACAAACCATGTGCCACAACCATAATCCTTCATTAAAAGCTTGTTAACATAGACTATACTCATTACACCGCTTACATGTGGAAGAGAGTCCTCCATCAAAAGCTTTGAAACATCTATTATCGTTCCACCAACTCTTTTAAAGTAATCCCTCATAAACTTCAAACTTTCTCTGCAACTATAACAGCCGAAGCTATCCAGTAAAATGACAGATGGAATCTTCAAGTTTAAACGCTTAAACTCTGAAAGGAAACACTCTGCACATTTTCCATCAACGTCCGTTTCAATGAAGAGAATCTTATCAAATAAGGGAAGCCCCATATACTCTCTTATCACATGTCCCCTTCCTTCAAACGCTGAAAAACATCTGGCATAACTTTCAAAAACCTCTTCAAATTTCTCGACTCCAGAAATGTAAGCTATCACCTGAGCCGAAAACCTTTTCACTTCATGCGGTGAAATCTCATTTAACTTATTTCCCAGAAGCCTCTTTGAAAAATGAGCAGTTGAAGCCACTGGCACGACATGTATACCATATCCCCTTCTACGCATATACTTGAAAGGAGTCAGCTTCGAAAGATCCCTAAAAGGATTAACCAGAGACGAAAAATACTCTGGTTTCACACGTCTAATAATTTCAAGAGCCAATGCAACTACGGGAAACCCACCCCTACACGAAACCACTAAGAGCCCATCATCCCTAAGAAAATATCTAATCCATCTTCCAAGCCATCCAATACAGTCTACAAAACACGTGATCTCATGTATCATATTTTCAGCTGCGCTCATCAAAATAACTAAAGGAATCAAAGGAATATTAAATGACAGCTCATTCTGAACAAAGTAACCAGTTTTCATCTATAAATCTTGTGAAACCCAAATTGTTATTCGAGCGAAAATGAAGGTGCTAATTATAGCTGGAGACGCTGTAGAGGCACAGGAGCTATTCTACCCATACTGGAGGCTAAAGGAGGAGGGCATTGAAGTACATGTAGCTGTGCCAAATAAAAAAGTCATCCACACTGTTGTACACGACTTTGAGCCAGGAATAGAAACTTATACAGAGAAACCCGGGTACAGGTTCATAGAAGACTGGGACATGAAATCATTCAAGGAAGTAAATCCAATGGAGTACAATGGCCTAATAATTCCAGGTGGAAGAGCTCCTGAGTATATTAGGACGTATCCAGAGCTTGAGAATATAGTTAAACACTTCTTTGAAACAGGTAAGCCAGTTGCCGCAATATGCCATGGCCCACTAGTATTACTCGCATACGGCCTAGTAAAGGGAAGAACGCTTACAGCATACATGGTTCTAAAACCAGATATAGAGCAGGCCGGTGGAAAATACGTTGACAAGGAAGTAGTTGTAGACGGAAACCTTGTAACAAGCAGGGCATGGCCAGATCTACCAGCATTCATGAGAGAATTCCTAAAACTGTTAAAGAAATAGCCTCCCTCATCTTTTTTACCTAGCCACCACACCCTTCGGATACACATAAGTCACTATAATCCACCCAACAATCAACCCGACAACCCATGCAATAACCAGTACAATCAGTTTCCCAACAGCCTCCTCAGGGCTACCAGCCAAGCATGGAAGACCCAACTTCTGCAATGGAAGATACAGTAGGAAAATCAATCCAACAAAGCCGCTCATAACCCCGGCTATAGCAGATGCAATCATTGACCCAGTTCTCCTACCAGTAGATGCCAGTAGCCTAGCATAACCTAAAACAATCATCGAAGCCACAGTGAAAATCCATACAAGGGCCACATCCACAACCTCATACCCTAGAAACCTCAAAGCTATAAGATACGCAGTTATACAAGTTGCCAATGAAACTCCAATATATCCACGAAGATACATCTCACATCAATAGACATCTATGAAAAATTAAAATAAATCCTTAAACCTCAACAAACTTATCAATAAACCTCCTATACCAACTCTCAAACTCATTAGGGGTAGCAATGTGAACTTCAAACGGACTAATTTCACCGATTCCCCTTTTTATCTCAACTCTCAAACGTGCAATCTTCCAAGCATCCCTCGCCAGCTCAGTTATCACTAAAACATCAATATCACTATCAACTTTCATATCCCCTCTAACAAAGCTTCCAAAAACAATAACCCTAGCATTCTCATCAAATCTACGCACTATCTCCTTAATAGCCCTCAAATATCTCCAAGGATCTTCGTAATATTTTCTGTATGCTTTAAGCTTCTCCAATTG
>DRAE01000080.1 GCA_011041895.1 Candidatus Bathyarchaeota archaeon | reverse complement strand
TCCAGCTGATGACTGTGAAGACATTGAGGCTGCCCATCTAATCGTTGCAAGCTCTTGCTCGGTCAATGGCTTTCCAAGGATCCATCCAAGCTCTCCGAATAGAATCATTGCCGTAAATGCAGCCGCTATTGACATCATCCATCCAGCTGCTAACTCTGTCCATAGAAGCGCTGGTAGCATAACTATCGATATGAAAAACATCACACCAAGTACTCTAAGTGTAAAGCCATTCTGGAGTCCGGGTGCAGGCGCTAACAGTCCGGCCAGTTTTTCCTTTAGAACAGCCGCCATATTAAATCCCTGCTTATTTTATTCCTCGATTAGAAGATTTAAGTGGATGATGATATAATACTTTCCTCTTGAGTTCTTAAGATAGGAAAAATGAAAATTAGGGAATTACTCCTCCTCTTCCTCTTCTCTTAGCTTTATCCTTTTTACTTTCTTCAGCTTTTTTCTCTTGACTACTATCTTTCTACCCTCTAGTCTCCATCTTATTACAGTATCTCTGAATCCTTCAACGGCGTCGAGTGCAACCTTTCCAAGCGTATCTGCCGAAGCACCGCCGACTCCGAACTCTGAGTAGATGGTATATGGCGTGACTGTTAGGTACAGTTTAGCTAGTTCCCATTCAGGCTTCTTGACCACCTTAACCTTTATGTCGGCAAAGCTTCCAGGCATTGTTGCAAGTGCACATTTGAAGCCGAATTCCTTGATTATAGTTCCATCGGGCTCGGTCTTCTTTTTCACACCCCAGAAGTCATGTATGTCATAGAATGATGGCATATCCATTCCTTTTCTGGAGGTTATGTACCTGTATAGGCTTTCAACTTCGTCTATTGATAGCAGTACAGGCTGCTCTTGTTCCTCTACTCTGAACTTTAGTGCCTCCTTGCCCTTGGGCTTCCATGTTCTCTTCAATGATGGAACAGCTATTATTGATGCCTTTCTAGCTGGTAGCAGGGCACCAAGCCAGCAGAAGAATATTGTTGAAATAACTATTATGGCTAAAACCTCTCCCGTAAGAGTTTGTGGCAGAGGTGGAACCACAGCTGAAATCGCTGGGAGATTTGATAGTGCTTGTAGAGCTAGTCCTAAAAGTACGCCACATCCCAGTCCCACGAATGCATATATCAGAGCTTCAATGGACACATTTCTTGAAACGTCTGACGGGTTAGCGCCGACAGCAGTCCATATTTTTACCTCTTTCTGTCGTTGCTCTAGTACACCGTACATAGTGTTTCCAATCATCATCACTGCAATTGCACCGAAGGTCACTAGCAGTGGTAAACCTTTAAGCTGTATTCTTGGGGATATCTCCCATTTTATCTGTTCACAGGATTCCTCTGTTGAATAGTTGACTCTAATTTCCATGTTTAGACTCCATTTCTTTGCGAGTTGTTGCATATGTTCAACTAGTTCTTCGGCTATCGTGAAGAGATCTTCTTTAGGGATTGAGCTTTGGGGAACTATGTCGATTATGGTTTCTCCCATGATAAGCTTCTGATTCGTCTCCTCAAGTATTGTTTTCAGGGCCTGATATGTGAATATCGCTGTTGTTTGTGCTAGTGGATATTCTTCTCCTCCTATCGAGAGCACGTATTTTCCTATCCATGGATAGAGAGTCCACTGGTTTCCTGTCTTTGTATAGCCTCTTACTGTATCCATGAGGTTTTCCATTTGGTTGACGTCAAAAATGGCCTTAACTCTGAAGTTGTATACGTTCTTTTCACCATACATTATTCTTATAAGGGAGCCCTCACTAACTCCGAGGTCGGAGGCGATGACTTCACTTACCATTATATCACTTGGATTATCTGTAATCCAACTCCCTAGGTGATAGGATATGTTAAATATCCTATCCTCAGCTGTAGCGTTTATCACTATGACAGGGGTAACATACTGTACGCTGCTTTCCATGAATGTATATCTTGTCTCAGCTATTCTACGGTCTCCGCCAGGAATTACTCTAGCACCTATTATGAAATCACTATACCCGTTTGAGATAAACCAGTTTTTAACCTCGTTATACGCTGTCATAGGGAATTCATAAATTTTACAGTTCATTATTCTCAGACTTATTCCATATGGCCCTGAGGGAGTTTGCATCGATTCTGGCTTAGCATAGAGACTCTGTGTTACGGAGACCGAGATAACCATGGCAGCTACAATACATGTGATAGTGAGAAACGTGAGAGCTGTCATGAGTTTTCTTCTGCTGAAGCTTCTTACAATGGCCGTAGCTATCGTTGGAATTCTTTCACCAAATAGAAATTCAAGTTTTTCTCTGAAACCCAACCTTAATCACCTTCTATGCTTAAGATTTATCATTATCCAAAATAATTTTAAAGTTTAGCTTTTGATAGTTGTTTTCGATATAGTGATGGTTAAGCCCCCATTCAAAATGTATAATGGTGAAGAGCTCATAGGATTCTTTAAGGCAGTCTTTTGGGGAGATAGGAAACTTATCGTAAGCTGGTCTGGAACGTTATATATCACGAATAGGAGACTAGTCTTCGCAAAAACTTTTCCTCCATGGGATAAGGAAACTTTAGAATGGCCCCTGTATAATATAGTGGATGTAATTGTTCAAAAGCTTCCCTTTTCATGGTCTATGGTTAGAGGATTTGATATAGCTGCGTCACTAAGCAAGGGAATCTTTATAAAGCTTTCAGATGATAAGGAGATAGTGTTTACCTGTGTAAGAGGAGATCCTGAGTACTGGAGGGATTTCATAAGGGAGGCTGTGTACAGTGTACGTGACGGATGATAAAAGAAAAACTCTGAGATATCTACTGATAACGTTTCTTTTAATAGTTACTATAGCTATAGCATTTGCTCCAGCTCAAGTTAATAAAGCTACTTTAATTGGGTTGTTATTGATGTTGTTTCTGGGGATAACGTGCATAGTCATTGCAGTACTTATATTTAGATACGGTGGCAGAGTGTTCGCTTAGATATTCTTAACGCCTCCTTTACATAGAGAGGCATAAGTTTAGAAGGAGCATTAGCTAGAACCGTGAAAACCCTATTAGATTTATTACAGTGCCAGATTATCATTGCTGACGACTTGACACTTTTAAAAAACCTTCCTCTTTCAAGATGCATCTCAAAAATATGCGCTGGATGACGATTGATAGAATCTGATAAGTGCTTTAGAGATAACTTTTCTTTTCGCTTTGTGGAAAGATCTAGAAAGGATTTCTTCATTTTCTCTGGTACTTCTTTAAATGACTTGCATTTTAAGGTTCTAAGAATTTTTCTGGTTGGCGCCCACTCTATCGACAAAAGCTTCTTTTCCGATGGAACCCCAATGTTTAACACGCCTTCATTTTCATTGGCCTCTGATGCTCCAATGATTGCGTAATTGTCCGGTATAAACAGTGACATGTCAAAAAGTTTTAGAGTGTTGAAATCCCCCTCATAGTGGCACTTGATGGATTTAAGTATCGAGAAGAAGCGCTTAACGTTTCTACTAAAGAGAGTTTCATCAGCGTATATGCTAACAGTATAGGCTCTATTCAAGTCTCTGCATAGCCATACCAAGTCGATGCTTTTCAGTAGCTGTTGTTCATGTCTGAACATTCCCTTTTTCTTATATAGTGGAAAGGCTGAATGATAGAAGAAACATTCATGCCCGTTAAATTCTATATAATATCGCTCCCTTATCTCCACCGTTCTACCATATCTGTGTCGTATATACTTTTCGTATCTTCTTATGGCTTTGAAAAGCCATTCAACTGAAACTTGACTCTCGTGAAGAGCATTCCATTTTATATAAAATCCCTTCCTTAAGAAGCTGTCTTGGATATCTTGAAATTCAAAGTATGCTGAGATCCTATCCGAGGATGCGGTAACTAGCTTATATCCCTTTGGAACGTGAACCTGAAAACCAACCCATGAAAAGTTTGGCTCTGCTTTGAATTTATGCACTAAGAAGTCATATGCAAGCGTTCCCTTTGTAGGTACTTCTTCGAGAGCTATCTCTCCTAATCTAATGGACTCTGTCATTCTGATTATGTAGGAAATGAAAATAGCTTAATTTAGATTAGTAATTATTGTGAGCAAACAAAAAGATTATAGAGAGTTCAAGCTTCCTCATAGACATTGTCTAATATGTGGAATATCAATTCCAGAGGGAAAGAAGTTTTGCTCTAGGAAGTGCATGGAGGAGTACGAGGAACTTAAAAAACTGGAGAAACGAAACCGTATATTGGCTTACATTGCAATTGCTTGGTTCCTGATGTTTGTTGTACTGTATATATACAAAATGGTTACAGGAATGTAAAGAAAGCTATTCTTGCAGTATATAGTATACTTCACCGTTCTTGTAAGTCTTTCTAAGTATACTCTGTATCTCTGCTGAGACAATCTTCTGGTCAACGAACTCCTCAGGTATACCTAATCTCACTAGTCTTCTGACAAGTGCCCTTTTTGAAAGCGCTCGTTTTCCTGCAAAGGCTTTCTCCATGAGATCTCTAAGCGGATGCCTCTTCTCCGTAATCGTCGACTCTGCTGCTTCAACAAATTCTATGAGAACTTTCTCCGGGTCTTTTGCCTTCACTACTCCAGAGGCAACTAGAATACCGTCTGTTCCAAGCTCCAGTGCTTTGCTGACATCTTCGCCTTTAGTTATACCTGCTCCACAGAAGATTCTTGTCTCAGGTGAAATTTTCTTGATGGCGTTAACTGCCCTTTTAACAACTTCTGGCTTCGCTTTTGAAACTGGGATCCCAGTGCCTATGAGCTCTGGAGGCTCTATTGCAACTATGTCAGGGGAGAATGTTGCAATAGCCATACATATCTCTGGAGTAGATGCACAGACCACCGATATCAGCTCTAATTCTCTGCAAATATTTATGCACTCACATATTTCGTCGATTCTTATCCTTCTCTCTGAATGATTTATTATGACTCCTGCACATCCAGCTTCCTTTAAACTCTCGGGGAGAATGTGTCCCGTATGGCTTCCAGGTTTAATGGGGTCCATATGCTGAGCAAACACTGGTATGTCGGGGTATCTTAGGCATACCCTGTATATGTCCGTAAACTGTGGTGCAATTCCGATTTGCACGGAGTAGCTTTCATTTATGTTGTGAATGATTTTAGAAAGTTTCAGTACATTATCTCCCGTTGCCTCAGCATAGGTTTTGCAATTCACCAGTATGAACGGATAAGATATTCTTGGCATTTGCTACTCCTCGAACAGTTTTCAAAAAGTAGATTACAGTATAGCCGAAATAAAAGTTGGTGTATGGTGCTCCGGCCGGGATTTGAACCCGGGTCTAGAGGTCGAAAGCCTCTGATGCTTGGCCGAGCTACACCACCGGAGCTTGTCTAAAAAAGTAAAAAAGTCTGGAAATATTTTAGTTTAGAATTCCTCGGGTAGTTCTTCCTCTCCTTCCTTGCCCTTTGGTGGTTTGGCCTTTGCTGCAGCAATTATCTCGTCTACTCTTAGAATCATTGAAGCCGCTTCTACAGCTGATTCTACGACGTATTTCTTGACGTTAAATGGCTCCATGACCCCAGCCTCAAACATGTCCATACATTCTCCACTGAATATCTCGACACCGTAGGCCTTTTTTCCTTCCTTGTGATATCTTCTTAGATCCATTACGATCTCTATTGGATCGAGTCCAGCGTTTTCAGCTAGTGCCTTCGGTATGACCTCTAGAGCCTCAGCAAACTCCTCTACAGCCCATCTCTCTCTTCCCTTTACTGAGTCAGCGTATTTTCTAACTGCTAGGGCCATCTCTATCTCCGATGCTCCTCCGCCTGGCACGATCTTTCCTACCTCTATGCAATCTGCAACTACTGACAGTGCATCATGTATTCCTCTTTCAGCTTCGTCCATTACTCTCTCTAGTCCTCCCCTGATCAGTATGCTAACTGACTTTGGATTCTTGCATCCGAGTACGAAGACCATCTTGTCCTCACCAACTTTTCTCTCCTCTACGAGCTCAGCTGATCCAAGGTGGTCTGGTGAAAGTTCATCTATGTTGGTTACGATGTCCGCTCC
>DRAE01000003.1 GCA_011041895.1 Candidatus Bathyarchaeota archaeon | reverse complement strand
GCCATTGCAACAGTGATGTACTCTTTTTACTCATTGCTTTTAGCCGTAATTATATCAGTTGTTGCAGCCATCGCCCCCGCATATAAGGCTGCTGTTCTAACTCCAGTGGAGGCGTTGAGACATGAAATATGAGTTCGCTGTAGAGGCTATAGATGTTGCAAAATACTATTACCTGGGCGGAGGAAAGATTGTAATAAAAGCCCTTGACGGTGTAACTGTCAGGATAAAACATGGAGAATATCTTTCACTGATGGGTCCCTCAGGTTCAGGGAAAACTACATTCTTCAATGTGATAGGAGGCTTGGACAGACCTACGAAGGGGAAGGTTTTCATTGACAGGCTAGACATTGCTCAGCTGGATGCCTATGAACTGGCTAGACTGAGATGTAGGAGAATTGGATACATATTTCAGACATTTAACTTGATTCCAGTTTTAACAGCGTTGGAGAACGTTGAGCTGCCAATGATATTTGCAAATGTTCCACGAGAGGAGAGGATAAAGAGAGCTGCTGAGATGCTTGAAAGAGTTGGGTTAGGAGACAGACTCTATCACAAACCAACCGAGTTAAGTGGAGGACAGCAGCAGCGTGTGGCAATAGCTAGAGCACTAGTAAATAATCCAACGATAGTTCTGGCAGACGAGCCTACGGCAAACTTAGACCTTCATACAGGTCTTGAGATAATAAAGCTTCTAAGGGAACTTAACAAAGAAAGAGCTGTCACAGTTCTATGTGCAACCCACGACCTTAAGATGATAGATGTAAGCGACCGAATAATATGGATAAGGGATGGCAAGCTTTCAAGGATAGAAGAGCGCTCAGAGGTAATGGTTGAAATCAAAGAGTAAAATTTTTAAACTTTCATCCACTCTTCGGCGACGGCGAGAAGCTCATCCTCGCTAAGCTTGATCTCCTCAAAAAATCCGAGATCAATTGCTACTTCAACTGCTAACATGTGATAGCACCATTTTCTCTTCTTCCTTATAACCACGTTCAGAAAAAAGTCTCGGCATGTGCAATACTCATTTGGTTTCACGTAGTAGTCTCTCTCCTTCCCTACTACAACCCATATAACCTTTCCCGTGTCAGTCACATACTTCTTCACTCTTTTCTCGAGGACAACCTCTCCCAGCTTGTTAAGGCTTGCCTCAGGGACAACTTTAAATTTCCCTTTATATTTCTCAAGAAGCTTTTTTTCGCGTAGGAGCTTTAGCAGCATCCTTAAATAATTTCTCCTCATGACTCTAACTTATTAGAGGTAGAATATGTTTAAAATAATACCAGATGAGCGAGCAGCTTTGGTCTCTAGCAAACAGGGAAAATGTCTTGTAATAACGGATCTCCATCTAGGATATGAAATAGAGCTTTCAAAGCGTGGAATACATATACCAGCGACCATAGATGAAACATTTAACCGTATAGCACGTATGCTTGAAAACTTTAAGTGTACAAGGCTTATCGTGAATGGCGACTTCAAGCATTCAATACCCGTAACTACTTGGAGAGAACAAGTTAAAATACTAGCGTTATTGAGTTCCCTTATTGATCAATATGGCATCACTATCGACATAGTTCCTGGAAATCATGATGGAAATATTTCATCAATCCTTAAAGGAGTTGAGCATGTTAATATTCTCTCTAGGAAAGGCGTAATCGTCAGAAACAGTAAAGATCGTGTAGGTATACTACATGGCCATACATGGCCCCCTCTATTCATGATAGAGCAAGCAAACGTCATTCTAATGGGGCATAACCACCCAAGCATATCCATATCAGTTAAACCATTCGGCAGGGTTTCGTTTCCATGTTGGGTCTTTCTCAAAGTAAGTAAACGCATTCTGATTGAGCATATGCAGAGAAAATTTAGGGTTACATCCCGTATGCATATACGAGGGTCTCTTAG
Organism: Candidatus Bathyarchaeota archaeon; assembly: GCA_011041895.1. Classification (GTDB taxonomy): domain Archaea; phylum Thermoproteota; class DRAE01; order DRAE01; family DRAE01; genus DRAE01. The sequence continues at coordinate 4,170 of DRAE01000003.1, read as the reverse complement.
GATAGTTTTAATGCCGGCTTTCAGTGACATAGTAGGATTGTACCCGTTTAATAGAACCCCATACGGAAAATACCTTTCACCAATACTTAATTCCATACCTAGAGAATGCCTCCAAAATTCTGAGATATATGCGTTAGATGGAACTTATCTTGGAAAGCTTTCCCTGCTCAGAACTAGAGCCTAGCCGTAGATTTTAATAATCGTGAAGCTATAAGGTTAAACGGTGCCCTAGATGCTTAACAGAGATGTCGCGATAGTTGGCGCTGGCCCAGCAGGTCTCTTTGCAGCATATCTTATATCAGAGTTCAGCAACTTGAAAACCATTGTAATCGAGCAAGGGGCAGATGTCCCTGAAAGAGAATGTTCATCATCTTCAAGAGCCTATTGTAGCAAATGCAAGCCCTGTCATGTGCTCTGTGGAATAGGAGGCGCCGGAACTCTTTCAAGCGGTCTTCTCAATTTAAGACCCGACATTGGAGGAAACTTATATGAGCTTTTAGAAAACCCTAGGGAAGCGGCAAATCTGGTATGTATTATAGATCACATATTCCTTGAATTTGGTGCCCCTAGAAAACTGCTCATAGGTGATCCTGAAGAGCTAGAGGAGTTGCAGAGGAAGGCTGCTTCAAATGGTGTACGTTTCATACCTATACCTCAGAGGTTAATGGGAACCGACAAGTCAAGGGCAGTTGTCATGAAATTCAAACAGCATCTTGAGAAAAAGGGAGTTGAGTTTCTGCTTAAAACACGTGTGGAGCACGTTGAAAAGGAGAAGCTCATTCTCTCCAACGGTGAAGAAGTACATGCGAAATATATACTGGTTGCACCAGGTAGGTACAATGCATCATGGCTTTCAAAGGAGGCTGAGCGCCTAGGCATACCAACAAAATATACTCCAATAGACATAGGTGTTAGAGTTGAGGTTCCAGCTATAATCATGGATCCAATTATAAAAATTGCTAGGGACCCCAAATTTCACATATACACTACCACTTACGATGACTTTGTGCGAACGTTCTGCGTTAACCATCGAGGATTCGTTGTAATGGAAGTATACGAAGACTTTGTATGCGTAAATGGAAGATCATATCTTGAAAGAAAAACTCAGAACACAAACTTTGCTTTTCTTGTACAGATCAACTTAACTGAGCCCCTTGAGAACACGCTAGCCTACGGGATCTCCGTTGCTAAGCAGACAACTGTACTTGGAGGATTTAAACCTATCGTACAGCGTTTAGGCGACTTAAGGAAAGGTAGAAGGTCTACATGGACCAGGATATCACATAGCAACGTCATTCCAACATTGAAAACAGTTACTCCAGGAGATATAGCAATGGCGATGCCCCACAGAATTGTAACAGATATACTTGAAGGCCTTGATAAACTTGACAGAGTAATTCCGGGCGTGGCTGATGATTCAACGCTGCTATACGCACCCGAGATTAAACTCTCCGTCTGTAGACTATACACGAACAGGGATCTTGAGACCAATGTTGAGAACATTTTTGTCGCTGGAGACGGTGCAGGAGTATCACGTGGCCTAGTAGCTGCAGCTGCCACCGGATTAATAGCTGCCAGGGGTATACTCAGGAAAGAGGGTATCGAAATAGCGTTCACCGAGGAATTCTTTAAAGACGCTATTTCCAGTGAAAGTTGTAAAATAATATCTCAGTTTTAGCTTGATTATTTTCTTCTCCAAATTTTATAATATTATAATTAGAGACTGGGTAGGTGGTCCAGCCTGGTAGGATTCCCGCCTCGGGAGCGGGAGGTCCTGGGTTCAAATCCCAGCCTACCCACCTACCAACATAGATAGTGTGCCTTCATGTCTACTCCAATAGATAATCTTAAATCATACATTGCTGGTGAGATAGTTTTATCCAGCAACCCCTCATACTCTCTCAAAAAATGGAGGGGGATTTTTAAGATTTCAAAGAAAGATATTGCTGCAGAGATGGGAATAAGTTCATCAGTAGTTACAGATTATGAATCTGGAAGAGTCAAGTCTCCTGGTAGCGGGTTCATTAAGAGATTCGTTGAAGCTCTTATAGAGATAGATAGGAGAAGAGGAGGTAAAATCACCGCTCAACTTCTTTCGACAATGTCATCTCCAATAGCCTACAGAGACGTCATTCTCGATATTCATGAATTCTCGGTTCCATGTAAATGCAGAGAAATTGTGGAAACCGTCAAGGGAGAAGTTTTAGCAAATGATGAGAAGCTAGATGAACTAGTCTATGGATATACTGTAATTAGAAGCTTGAAGGCAATAAAGATCTTGTCAGGATATGAATTTTTCATGTTAGCGGGGAAAACCACTGAGAGAGCATTAATATTCACACAAGTTTCAACTGGAAGATCACCTATGGTTGCAGTTAAAGTTTCTCCATTGAAGCCTAAAATGGTTGTCCTGCACAACCCTGAAAAAGTTGACAGGTTAGCTGTTGAACTAGCTCTGGCTGATGGTGTCCTCCTTGTTAAGTCAGGTATTCAAGATGAAAGAATGTTAATTAAAGCCTTGCAAGAGAAATTTTCCAACAGATAGCTGTTCATTAGATGATAATCGAAGAAGAAAAAGTTAATAATCGAAGATCATATTCTTCATACAACATAGTTCAAAAAGGGGACTCTGAGATGCCCGTGGTCGAAGATCCTCTCCTAGCACCTCCAGGAAGTAAAGTCCTGTATTTAGGGAACGAGGCTGTAGCCAGAGGTGCCATAGAAGCGGGAGCAAAGGTTGCTACATCATACCCTGGTACACCAGCTTCAGAGATTCTCTCATCACTAGCTAGGGTGGCGAAAAAAGTTGGAATGTACGTTGAATGGGCGGTGAATGAGAAAGTAGCATTCGAGGTGGCGTTTGCAGCATCGCTTGCAAACGTTAGAGCAATAATGTCGTGTAAGCATCTGGGAGTCAACTGGATATCAGATGCACTTCTAGTTGCCGCATACACGGGAGTGAATGGTGGGCTTGTAATAGTCTCAGCCGATGATACTCATCCATATAGCTCACAAAACGCTGAGGATACAAGATATTATACTAAGCTGGCGAAAATTCCATGTCTTGAACCTTCAGACATCCCTGAGGCAAAGGAAATAGTAAAGTATGGATTTAAACTATCAGAAACCTTGCAACTTCCGGTGTATGTTAGAATAACTCAGAGAATATCTCATTCCAAGTCCGATGTTACTGTAGGTGAAGTAGAGAAAGTGAATAGGGAAGCTCGCTTTGAAAAGGATTTCAAGAGGTACGTCATGATCGCCACATACTCAAAGGAGAGACAAAGAGTCTTAAACAAGAAATACTATGAAGATGCCGTGAAAATTTTCGACAATATAGAGTTCAATAAGGTAATATCAAATGAATCAAGTATAGGAGTTATAGGTTGCGGCGTTACTTTTGGATACGTTGTAGAGGCTCTTGAGAGATTAGGTTTAGCCGATAAAGTTGATGTTATGAAATTGTCAACGCCAAGCCCATTACCTTACAATTTCATAGGAAAATTCCTGGAAAATAAGGAAAAGGTTCTTGTAGTCGAGGAAGGGGAGCCAATAGTTGAGGAAGGTATATGTAGGATAGCCTTAAGCTTTAACAGAAACGTCTCCATATACGGTCAGTACACGGGCCATATTCCAAGAGAATTTGAGCTTTCAACAGGGATAGTTGCGAAGGCGATCAAAGCTTTCATCGAGGGCGTTACACCATCCTTTGAAAGGAAAGTAGCTGAGGAAATTGGAAAGAGGATTCCAGCTCTCTGTGCTGGATGCCCTCACAGGGCAAGCTACTATGCCCTTAAAAGGGCCTTAAGAGAGTTGGGTAAGAAAGGTATCATCGTAGGAGACAGAGGATGCTATAATCAAGGCATTCACCCTCCACTAAGAGCAATCGACACTTGTATATGCATGGGTGCAAGTATAGCAATGGCCGTGGGCTTTGAAAGGGCTGGTGTAAAAGAACCAGTCATAGCGGTCATTGGAGACTCGACATTCTATCATGCTGGAGTGCAGCCACTGCTAGATGCTGTATTCAATAACAGCAAGATAACGGTGCTAATATTTGACAATAGCTGGACATCGATGACCGGTCATCAACCAAATCCAGGAACCGGAGTAAATGCCATGGGAGAGCCCTCGCTGAGAATTAGAGCAGAGAATATAGCTCGCTCATGT
>DRAE01000118.1 GCA_011041895.1 Candidatus Bathyarchaeota archaeon | reverse complement strand
TATTCGCTTCTGACAATGCCATAGTTTTTAAAGCCGCTTTTAGGAGTTATCTCTGATCCATCGGAGCCTATCTTAAGTACAAGCTTGTTATACTCTGTTCTCTGATGGAATCCTAGTTGACCTGGCCTTGGCACGGTGTACATTACGTTTGGAGGCTTCCAAGGACCTATTGCTCCAACTCCTCTCTTTGTCTTCCTTGACTTGTGCTGTAGAATTCTAACACCCCATCTTTTTACAGGTCCTTGGAAGCCTTTACCTTTAGTCACGCTTGCAACGTCAATAAACTGGTTTTCGCTAAACACTTCACGTATACTTACTTCTTTCCCTAGAAGTGAGAAAGCATACTCGAACCTTTCAAGCGAGCTTTTTCCTCCTCCTACTTCAATCTCAAATACCTCAGGCTTTTTCTTTTTTATACCGGCTTTTCTGGGTTGTGTGCATGCAATTACCCTAACTTTGATCAGTTCAGGATTTTCCTCAATCAACTTCTTTGCCTTTTCATACCACTCCTTTATCTCATTCTTACTATTTCCACGCTTTGTCTTTATCCTTCTTTTTATATCCTCTGGGAGATTGTTTGCCCATATTTCACTGGCCGTCACCCATCCATCAGGTGTCCATTTATAAAGTCTTACACCAACAATTAGGAGAGGAGGCGTTTCAACAACAGTTGCAGGAACAAATATGTTCTCCTGAACCCTATTTTCCCTTTTTATGTTTACCATTAAGTGAATCATTCCAGCCTTATATCCAGCGAAGCCAAGTAACATCGGCTTCTCGGATTCCACCTTTGGCCAGTATCTTATTCTTGCAACTATACTACGGGCTCTTTTTCTAGGCAGGTACCTTAGCGACCCTCTCTTGGGGGCATGGTATTTTCTTCCCATTACTGTTCACCTATCATTGCATTTAGTACAGAGAGCGTGCAGAGGATCGCTTCCTCCGTTCTTACAGTTTCCACTCCTTGATGCGGGATAACGTTTATTACAAAATCAACAACATCTCGTATATTTAAACCTTCCCTAGCGACTATCTTAAACACGCCTTGGTCGGGGGCACCAAAGGCTATGGCTATAGAGTGAGCTTCCTTCCACTTATTCCTTAAATCATCGAGTACATCTGATATATTGTCACCATATTTTGATGTTGCAATCTTAAGATCCGCGTTTAAGCTTCTAAGAAGAGAGCCTAAGGGTGCAGGGGATAATTCGACTTTATATCCCCAGTAACATAATATGTCGCTTCTGTCGACTAATTCTCCAGTGAGAGGATTTGTTGAAGTTATTTTCACACATACCCTTAACCCTTTAGGTATATTTATTGTGGATTTAACGCGGATTGGATTCTTCAATCCAACATCCACGAACGTTATATTCCCTGACGATGATAATACAATACCCTCCCTTAACTCTCCCTTTTTTGCATGTTTTTCATCGACTAAGTGGGATGGAGTCCTTAGTGGATGGAGTATACCAACATACCTTAGATCGTCATCCAATGGGAAAAGCCTTCTCCTCAAGTAGGGTGGTGTCTCAAGATACTCGAGAATCTTTCTTATAAGACTTGCATGCTCTGGAATATACTCGGGCTTGTCAGGGTATATTATTATTCTATCAACGCGAAAGATAGCTGCGGCTCTACCTATTAAACCTATTAGTCCAGTTTTCTCCCTCAGATGGGGAACCTTCTCTATGATCGATACAGGTACTAGTATGGTTAAGCTTTTCTTTCTTTTTGGAGGGGTGGACATTTTCGCACCCTAATAGAGCAGAGATTTCTCCGTTAATGTTAAAGTTTAAGACGTACTGATAAAAATCTCTTTAAGCTATTGTTTAAAAATTGAAAAGCCATGGCGCCGGGAGTGGGATTCGAACCCACGCGGGCCCGAAGGCCCACGGGCTCTCCAGACCCGCGCCTTAACCGCTCGGCCATCCCGGCAACATGCTCAATAAAAACATGGAAAAAGACTATCTTAAATGTTAAAGCATCTTGATCTCAATACGTACATCTGGTGGAACTTGGATTCTCATAATTTTCCTTATAGTTCTTTCATCTGCTTGGATGTCTATAAGCCTTCTATGAATTCTAAGCTCCCACTTGTCCCATGTTTCACTACCGTTACCAGAAACCGCTCTTCTAACAGGAACCACTAACCTCTTCGTCGGCAAATATATTGGGCCGGATATTTTCGCACCCTCGTTTCTAGCAGTTGTAATTATCTCGTTGCAAATCGATTGAATGGCCTCTAGCCTAGGGCTCTGTATCTTTATTCTAGTCCTGTACCCATATTTTGCTCGCACGGGCATTTTACATCATTAATAGAGATTATTAAGGATTAAAATAAGGGTTGGGGGTGGGTTTACTTAGAGTACTCTTTCTTCTTCGTGATCTCTAACACTAGGCCAACGGCACATGTGAATCCTGAATCTCTGATAGCGAATCTTCCTAATGCTGGAAACTCTTTGAAGACCTCTAGCACAACTGGCTTTATTGGTATGAACTTGACTATTGCGGCATCTCCAGTCTTGAGGAACTTTGGATTCTCCTCAACTACCTGACCTGTTCTTGGATCGATTTTCTTAAGCAGTTCAGCAAATACTACTGGCGTTCTGGCTGTGTGCGCATGTAGCACTGGCGTGTATCCTGCGCTTATCGCTGTTGGGTGGTAGATTACGACCACCTGTCCTATGAACTCTTCTACTACCGTTGGTGGATTGTCTGGATGCCCAGCTACATCTCCTCGTCTTATCTCGTGCCTTGCTACTCCTCTTACATTGAATCCAATATTGTCACCTGGCTTTGCCATGTCGATCCTAGTGTGATGCATCTCTATCGATTTAACTTCACCGATTTTATGCGCTGGCTCGAAGATGACCTTGTCACCTGGCTTAAGAACTCCAGTTTCTACTCTTCCTACTGGAACTGTTCCGACACCTGAAATTGAATAAACGTCCTGGATTGGAATTCTCAGTGGCTTTTTCATTTCATCTTCGTATGAAGGAGGCTCAATTGCATCTAGAGCCTCGAATAGCGTTGGACCGTCATACCATGGCATCTTATCGCTTCTCTCAAGTAGGTTATCTCCAGTCCATGCTGAAACTGGAATTATTGGAACCTTGTTAACATCGTATCCAGCTTTCTTTAGCAAGTCCTCGATTCCATTCTTTACCTCTTCGAATCTCTCCTTGCTCCAGTTGACAGTAGCATCATCCATCTTATTTATCGCGACTATTAGATGCTTTACACCTAGCGTCTTTGCTAGGAAGACATGCTCTCTAGTCTGCCCACCGAATCCTATTCCAGCCTCGTATTCTCCTTTCTTGGCTGATACCACTAGTAGAGCTATGTCTGCCTGGCTTGTCCCAGTAATCATGTTCTTGATGAAGTCTCTGTGTCCTGGAGCGTCAATGATCGTATAGTATCTGTGTGGCGTCTCGAACTTTGTGAAGAATAGGTCAATCGTTAGACCTCTCTCTCGCTCTTCCTTCAGTTTGTCTAGTACCCATGCATACTTGAATGACTCTTTTCCTAGCTGCTTTGCCTCTTCCTCGTACTTCTGGATTGTTCGCTCATCGATCACGCCAGCCTTATACAGTAGGTGGCCCATTAGAGTACTCTTTCCATGGTCTACATGGCCTATTACTACTAGGTTTAGATGGGGTTTCTCAGGCATATCTACCTCACCACGCTATAATATATGCTTCTTTTAAAGAATATGAATTCCTATTTAAGATTTTAAGGATATTTGAAAACTTCCGCCTTTACCTTGCTGAGCGGGCTATCCTTTCTATCTCATTTTTTCTCTGTATGGCATAGGATCGCCTATCATTATTTGCCGCATAGAGTATTTCCTCAAACAGACATTCGTCTATGCTCTTTATAGAGGAGAAGCTTCTAAGAGAGGCTCCCTCAGCTATAAATCTAAGCGCTAAATCAAGTCTTCTCTGTGGAGAGACGTCTACAGCTTTTCTATATACTATACCACCATACATGACTCTTGTAGTCTCCATCTTGGGAGCTGAGTTTTCAATTGCACGTACGAGAACTTGAACGGGGTTCTCTCCTGTTTCGAGTTCAATCATCTGCAGCGCATTTTCAACGATTTTTAAAGCCTTGTACTTCTTTCCAGTATTCTTTCCTTTTCTCATTAGCTTATTAGCGAGTCTCTCGACGATATTCACGTTAGCTTTCTGGAATCTTCTCTTGGCGTGTCTTCCGAAGCTATGTGGTAGATAGATTGGTTTCAAACAGATGTAAGCTCTAAGTCCCGGGTCTCGAACCTCTATACCATCCAGTGACCATTTTCCGAACAGTTTTATTTCGGGTTCATTCTTCGCCTTCTTTTTCTTCTCGGTCTTCTTCTCTGTCTTCTCTTCGCTCATAAGTTTCACCTTGTAGGCTTCTCCTTCTTACCCATGAGAATAGCTTCCAGAGAAACGCCGTTTACCTTTATCACCTTGTATCTGACACCTGGTAGGTCACCGAAGGATCTACCTTTTCGCCCTCCTATACCCTCTATTATAACCTCATCGTGTTCGTCAACATAGTTGAGAGCGCCGTCTCCGGGTAGGAAGGCTGTTACAACTTTTCCATTCTTGACAAGCTGAACTCGAACACATTTTCTAATAGCACTATTAGGCTGTCTAGCTTCGATACCAACCTTCTGGAGAACTATACCTCGAGCTTGAGGGGCTCCCTCTAGGGGATCATACTTTTCCTTTATACGTAGCATTTTAACCTTGTATCTCCACTGGCTCCATCTAAACTTTTGTCTCTTTCTTTTCAGTTTCCTTGCTGCATATAGTCCCATTGGAGATTTTCTCCCCATTTTACACCACCACTACATTCTCTAGGTTAAAGTATCTTTTCGCGAGGTACCGTATTTGTTGAATGTTTTTACCATTTTTTCCTATCACCATTCCCTTATCCTTAGGATCTACTTCTACTATCGCGATCTTCTTATTATCTCTTTTAGATATCCTGATTGATCTTATATTTGCAGGATACATGGAGTTTTCAAGGAACTTTTTCGGGTCATCTGAGTATTCTATTACCTTAATGTTCCGGTTTAAAAATTTCTTTAGTCTTCTAATGTTTACTCCTCCCCTTCCAATGGCTAGTCCAAGATGCCCTGGCTTTACAACGAATATGATCAAATTAAACTCGTCAAATATTACGCAATCCGCCGCCATGGCTCCTGTTATGGATTCAAATAGTGATATATACCTTATCTGTTCAGTTGTCAACTTTATGGGCATTTACTCAGCACCTTTTTCTTGTTTTCTTTCAATGAAAGTATCAAGTCTAGAGGATCCAAAGTCTATTATGCCTAATGCAGAAATCACATGTGGCCTTTTGCAGGCGAACCCGAGAGCTTTCCCCGAGCCACTATAGATTATGTAGGGGACGTTTGCTATTTCACATGTTTCTATTATGTCTTCATAATATGGGGAGGGACAATTTTTCGCCACTATCACCATTTTAAGTTTACCTAATTTGAGCATATGCAAAGTGCGCTTGGCTCCCAGGATCACCTTACCTGTATTTACTAGGATCTTAAGTTCATCCTCGATTCTTACCTTGGCCTTTGGCATTTACTTGCTTCCCTCCCTTTTTATTAGTAGCAAAGGTAGGTTCGTTCCAACTCTAGGCATTCCGCCAACGATTATATTTTCTATTATACCAGTTAATCTATCTTCACATCCTCTTAAGGCGGCATCCACTATTTTCTTTACAGTGATTTCAAAGGACATTCTTGTCAAAGGACTTGACTTGCTTCCAGCTAAGCCTTTCCTACCTATGGCCATTATTGTTCCAGATGAGGTTAGGGTGTCCGCCACCAAATTTATGTACCTTTGATCAACATCCAACCCTTGCTCGGTAAGAACCTTTGAGATCTCATTTACAATAGCATTTCTTGCGGCTTCGATGCCTAGAACTCTAGCAATCTCGAATATATCATTTGATATGGTTCTAGTATAGTCAACCTCAGGTAACTTAATTGTCTTCTCTAGGTTTGTGCCATCCGTCTGTAAAACATACTCGTCACCCATTTTCTGAATAACAACCTTCTTGACTCCCTTAATGCCCTTCACTATGGTCTGTAAAATCTTATCTCTTAGTGCGACAAG
>DRAE01000072.1 GCA_011041895.1 Candidatus Bathyarchaeota archaeon | reverse complement strand
GAGAATAAGATTCGGATGGACCTCAGTAATAATACAAATGCCAATAATTATCAGAAACCTAACAATAGAAGGCCATGTTTCAAATATTCCAATATTCATAAAGCTCAAAGGAGACCTGTACTTTGTAGTCAAAGTGTTCTAAAGACAGGTAAGCCTCAAACTACAGATGGACGTCGCGTGAGGAAATCGTTTTTTCAATTAACTTAAACTTGGCTCTGTATTACACCGAATACTGATTAAAAAAGATGAAAATAATGGTACTTAGGTAATATTCCTTAGAATTTTTCTACAGTCTCTAATATTCTCTTCCTCTCTTCTTCAATATCCTCATATTCGTCTTGGTCTTTCATTCCAGAGTGCTGGTTTCGCTTCGATGAAAGCTTTAGTGTCATAACATATTGCTCTCAAGATTCCTATGAAGTATGTCATCAAGATCTTTTCCTTTTCCGCAACTTTTTCTAGATGAATTCCAAATTACTGTTAAAGGTCGAATTATTATAATGGCAAAATGTTCAAGGTAACTAGATATCGGATAAACCCGGACAAATGTATCGGATGTGGTTTCTGCAAAGATGTTGTAGAGTGCCCTGGTTACGGTGAATGTGTCGGTTGCTCATCATGCTTTCTTGCATGTCCAAACTATGCAATTGAACCATACACGGCTTTGATCAGGGAAACTGTTAGGATAATTGTTGACGGCGAGGAATATGATGTTCCAAGGGGAGTAACTGTTAAGAAGGTGCTTGAGATTCTAGGATTCAGCTTTTCAAGGTATCCCTTAGAGGACTCAATTTTTGCACCATGTGAAACTGGAGGCTGCTGGGCATGTGCAGTAATCATAAATGGAGAGCTCAGACCATCATGTCATACAGCTGTTAGAAATGGCATGGAGATCGAAACTGTGCATATTGAGGAAAAAACTCCTATGAGAGTTATTGGAGGCTTCACACCGCATCCTGTGGGAGGAGTAGGGACACCACACTGGCTCAAGGATAAAGGCCACTATATTGAAGTTGCATGCTTTGCAGCTGGATGTAATTTCAGATGTCCAACATGCCAAAACTATGACATCACATATAATTCAAGGCTTCCACCAATGACGCCAAGGGAAGCTGCATGTGAGTTAACCTACTATAGGAAGCTGTATGGTGTAGATAGACTAGCCATATCCGGGGGAGAACCCACCTTAAACAGAAGATGGCTGATAGAGTTCTTCAAGGAGCTCAAGAAACTAAACAAAGACGAAAAGGCCAGACTTCATCTCGACACAAATGCAAGTATTTTAACGCCTGACTATATTGACGAGCTTATAGAGGCTGGTGTAACTGACATTGGTCCAGATCTCAAAGCCCTTAGAATTGAAACTTTCATGAAAATAACAGGGTTAAATGATAGAGAACTAGCGGAGAAATACCTTGAAACATCATGGAAAGCCGTGAAATATATCATCGAAAACTATTATCCAGAGAAAGTATTCCTTGGAATAGGGATTCCATACAACAAGTTCTTCCATCCGACACTCGACGAAATATATGAGATAGGGTACAAGATAGCCTCAATGGATCCAAATGTGCAAGTATGCGTGCTAGATTATAGGCCTGAATTCCGGCGAACCAATATCAGAACTCCAACTGTCGATGAAATGCTTGAAGTCAAAAAGGCACTAGAGGATACAGGATTAAAAACTGTAATTGTACAGACAAGAATTGGGCACATAGGCCCTTAGAGTTGTTATAGGTTATCTCACCAATAGCCAGTAAACCTATTTCATATTTATACACTTTGATATTTTGCTCACCGGTTCCATGCTATACTATTATTTTACATGTTTTCTTAGGTTATCTAAAGAGGTGTTCCCTAGTGAAGGTATTGCTGATTGGTCATGGTGCACGTGAGCATGCTATAGCCGAGGCAATTACGAGAAGCGTTTACGCTCCTAAGCTATATGCTATATGTAGTAGCAAAAACCCGGGAATATTGAAATTATGTAGGGAGACAGGCGGCAAACTTTTCAAAGGAGATGAAAATAGCAGGGAGTTCGTGTCCAAGATAGTTAGTGAACGCTCATTTGATTTCGTATTTATAGGGCCTGAAGAGCCCTTATTCCATGGAATATCCGACACAGTTGAGAAAATGGGCATACCGTGTATAGGTGCTAAAGAGAAGCTTGCCGAAGTAGAGCGTTCAAAAGCTTACATGAGAAGACTAATGTGGAAATATAAAATCCCGGGAAGGCTTAAGTTCATTGCATTCAAGGATCTCAGGGATGCTATAACCTACATAGAGGCATATGCTGAAAGTGTGGCAATTAAGCCAGCTAGACAAGCTGGCGGGAAAGGAGTTAAGGTGATCTCTGATTTTCAAGCGTATCTGAAAGATGAAAAGCAAAAAGTTAAGCTTGCACATGCAAAGGATGTTGTCGAACGGCTGATGAGTGCCTATGATGACATTGAGGATAGAATACTCATAGAGGAGAAAGTTGAAGGCCCCGAGTACACCATGCAATGCTTCACAGATGGTAGAACCGTTCTACCAATGCCAGCTGTACAGGACAATAAAAACGCCTTCAACGATGACATAGGGCCTGAGACTGGTGGAATGGGATCCATATCTGGGAGAGAGGGGCTCCTACCATTCCTAACAAAGGAAGAATACGGTGAATCAGTTGAGATAGTTGAGAAAGTTGTGCATGCACTACATAAGGAAACTGGTGAAAGATATCATGGCCTAATAGCTGGGCAAATGATGCTTACAGATAAGTGGGGTCCAACGATAATAGAGTTCTATAGCAGATTCGGAGATCCTGAAGCAGTAAACGTTCTTCCAATTCTTGAAACGGACATGATCGACATATGTGAAGCAATAATCTCAGAATCCCTTCATAAGGTCAAACTTGAGTTCAGAGACACGGCCACAGTAGTCAAATGCGTAGCTGCATGGGGTTATCCAAACTACCGTGACTTGGCCAAAGGCCATCCAGTGCACGTGGATGAAAGCATACCAGAGAAATATGGCTGTAGGCTCTACTACGGTGCAATAGATATCGATGAAAAAGGTCAAATGATCTCCGGAGGCTCTAGACTGATTGAAATATTCGGAGAAGCTGAAACAATTCCAGAGGCATCAGAGAAGGTCGAGAAAAGCATAAACTGCATACAGTTAACAGATGGATGGAGGGTGTTCCATAGATCAGATATAGGGACGCCAGAGCTCCTACGCAAGAGAATCGATCTCGCAAACCTTGTAAGAATGCTTTACCACTATCGCAAGGAAAAAGGCCTAATAGGAATAGACATAGACTGGATACCCGGGAAAGGTAAAATCGTGCATGAGTACTAGCTTCATTAAGTAAGCCTAGTCACAGGATTTCCTTAGATATATTTCCTATCCAATTTATTAAGTTAAGTGAAGCTAATGTGGGGTTTAAATAGTGGAGATGCCTGTTTTAGATGAGGAGCTAAAGCCTTCCATCAGAACTCCAGACGTGTGGATAGTTGGTGTTGGCACTACAGGTGCCCAACTGGTAGCCTCATACATTCATCACGAGAAAGAGCATACTCCAATATACAGCTTAAAGAAATTCAAGATACTTGTTTTAGATACCATAGCTGAGACAAGGTTAAAGGAGCAGTTGAAGGAGGGAACCCTTAGCAGCGATATAATATATCCACTTGCAAGGCATGGATCAGGTAGAAACGTTAAAATTGCACATGAAATATTCACTTCTCAAGTTGATGCAATAAAGGATAGGCTAGGCCTTCTTGAACAGTCCCTAGGTGCACAATATATAATTTTTACATCCCTTGCTGGTGGAACAGGAGCTGGAGGAACACCTCTAGTCACGAAATGGATTCTCGAGTCTAATCCCGATAATACTGTAGTTGTCTTTGCAGTGTGGCCTGAGGAGAACCCTCCAAATAACTTTGTAAATGCATGTTGGAGCCTTGCCCAACTGATAAAAATTAGGAACCAGTATAGGACTAAAAGTGGAACATCCCGAATGTTAATAGTTTTGATAAGCAATCAGAAATTGCTTGAATTGACAGGTCAAAACGGTGGCCCCCTTGCCAAGGAGGGTATCCTATACATACCAGATTACCTTGTAACAGAGGCTGCTTTAAAACGGTTCGCAATTCTGAACAGATACATTGTTGAAATAACAAAGCTTTTCCTAGCCACAATATATCCTAACATGGAGGTTGTAGCTGATTTAATGCCATGCCAGCAGGAGCTCAGCAACTACCTAACATATCTGGGAGACAGGATACTTGTCCCAAGCAAAATTTCCATTCCATCCACAGCCATGAGCGAAAAAACGCTGGAAGAAGTTCTCTCAATGATATTTAGATTCGTTGGAATACGCACCTCTCCATTGGACAAGCTCCTCAACCAAGACATAAAGCTGATGAGCCACTTTGCACTGATAATGGCAGAGGAAAATGGAAGCCTTGAAAAAGCATTTTCATTCCTTGAAAAAGCCTCCCAGACAGGTTATCTTACAACACCATTCGTAAGCGTTCCAGTAGTCATAAACTTGAAGAAAGGAGAAAACCGAACGCAGATCCTGGTAATGGGCGCTCTGGGAGACTATAGTGAAATCAGGTCTGGTCTCAAAAAGGCAATAGATATCCTAGTGACCTTTGGAGAGGATATTATCTTAGGTGAAGGCGATAAGGAAATGATGAAGTCAGGCATAGTTCTCGAGGAGCTTCAGGAGGCAGTAGACATTCTAATACATGAGCTAAACATAGCTGAGAGACAATGTGGAAAAAGAATTCCAATAGAGGGAATAGAATATGAGTTCTGGAAGGGCTACATAGTTGACAGGCTCATTGACAACTTAGTTATACCTGCCATTGAAGCATTCAAGGCAATGCCAATCTATCGCTTCAGACCAGTGCCAAGAGATAAGCTTGTCGACACGATATCCATGAAACTTGACAGTGAATTCCGTCTTGAAGCAGACGCCCCTCCAGTCATAAGAAAGAACTTTTCAAAGGAAGCTGGAGTCTCCACAAATGCAATGGCCATACTGCAGGCGGTTTCAGCTCTATGGTATGGAGTAGTCACACCAATGAACTCAAGAGAGCGACTAGAATCTCATGAATTCAGGAGAGCAATTTCCTCATCGAGAATAATAAAGGATGGAAATATCCGAGACGATTTATATGAGCGAATAACAGACGAAGATAAAAAAGCGTTGGCCAACATAATATTAGATATGGCCGTTATAGCTAGACCCAGCCTAAAAACAAAGGTAAGTGACTGAGCATGAAAGAGGAAGATCTCCTAACATATAAGGTATTCAAGATACTGAACAACGTCAAAGGACCCGAATCCATAGAAGATGTTAAAAACACTATACTTTCATCCATAAGTGGAAGAGATGTAGAAGTGAAGGAGAAGTTCCTAGGAGTCAACCCCTACAATGTGTTCAAGAACTCTCTCCTAATACTTTCAATATTTTCCACAGCAGCTTTCGTGATATCACTCATTGATAGACCGATGATGTGGCATCTAAGCATCATGATATTCATATCTGGGTTAGCTCTTTCAATAGCAACTTCAATGGCGTTTCCATCTATATCAGTTAGATTGGAAAAGAGACCATCCATATTGCTAGGGCTTTTAGTTTTCATATTCTTTTCCTCATTCTCAATGCTATACAATATCTGGTACGGAGCTCAATGGCTTTTTCCAGTGCTTGTTCTTTTAGTTGGCATCATTGCCTCATCGTCCTACGGTCTTGCAAGATATTCCTCTATGAGAGACCAGATAAATGAGCTCGACCTGGGAGAGAAATTTGAAAAGGTTTTAGAGGTAATTGAGAAAGGCGGAGAACTCAGGGATGTAACCGATAAACAACTTAAGCTTATAGACGCCATTTCCCTATATGCTTCAAAGGCAATCCTTCTGAGCGTACTATCAGATGTAGCCTCACTCAAGAACTTGAATTTCCCATATACCTTGAGAGAGCAGGTTCTAGTTCTTAGAAGCAATATCTCTAGACTTGAAACCTACATGAATCAGTTGAAGGAGTCTCCCTTCCTCTCAAGCGTGGATGTTATAACAGATATGGTGGATGATAAATCCTTTGACACATCATACAGATACATTGGAAACATTCTCTCAAATCTCGATCAATGCCTAACTAACATAACAAACACGGTCAAAGAGATCTACTTGAGAGAGGG